>DATLZX010000060.1:0-15101 GCA_035573795.1 Pyrinomonadaceae bacterium
AAACACTTTGTATGGCAAGTGAATCTAATTCAGCAGAAACCATTGCCCGTACTGAAGCCGACGAAGCAGTGAAAAAAGCTTATGCGGCCTATTTGGAGATTGCAAAATTCGACCAGGACAGAATTGATACGATTTGCGACCGAATGGCTGCAGCTGCATTGGAACAGGCCGAAAGGCTCGGGCAGCTTGCCCATGAAGAGACAGGCTTCGGCAAACCATTAGATAAAAAAGAAAAAAACAGGTTTGCTGCTGAGGATGTTTGGAACCACTTTAAATCGATCAAAACGGTCGGCGTAATAAATGAAACCAGGACAGTTGTAGAAATCGCCAGTCCGAGAGGCGTAGTCGCTGCAATAATCCCCTCGACTAATCCAACTTCCACGGCAATATTCAAGATCATCATCGCAATAAAGTCCCGGAACAGCTTAGTTCTTTCACCGCATCCTGCTGCTAAAAAATGTATTGCTGAAACTGCCAGAATCATGCGCGATGCGGGCTCGGCTGAGGGGCTGCCGCCTGAAGCAATTCAATGCCTGGAAAATACCCATATCAAGGGCACAGAAGAGTTGATGAAGCACCGACTGACTGCAGTAATTCTGGCTACGGGTGGAATCGGATTAGTCAGGGCAGCCTACTCATCCGGAAAACCCGCATTCGGAGTCGGGCCTGGAAATGTTCCGGTTTATATCGAGCGCTCGGCAGATGTAGAAAAAGCGGTTGCTGATATTTTAACAGGTACTTGTTTCGATAACGGCACAATTTGCGCTTCAGAACAGTCAGTTGTAGTTGATAAAGAGATTGCAGATGCTGTGCGAAAGCAATTCAGCCTGCAGGGCGGTTATTTTCTCGATTCATCACAGGCACAAAAAGTTGCTGAGGTTTTATTGACTCCGGAGAGGACACTTAACCCCAAAATCGTTGGCAAATCTGCCCAATTCATTGCAGAAATGGCCGGCATAAGCATACCAGGGGACGTCCGCTGCCTGATAGCAGATTGTTTTGGCGTGGGACGAGAACATCCCTGGTCAATCGAAAAACTATCGCCAACACTTGCTTTTTTTGAAGTTTCAGGAGTGGAAGAGGCCGCCCGCAGATGTGATGAAATACTGCATTTCGGGGGTATGGGGCATACCGCTGGCATGCACACGACTGACCGGTCTAAAGCAATAGAATATGGCAGGAGAATGCCAGCAGCACGTATCGTAATAAATTCACCTACAACACATGGAGCCATCGGCTTATCAACAGATCTTCCGCCTTCGATGACGCTAGGGTGCGGCTCCTGGGGCGGAAATGTAACCTCGGATAATGTTTCTCCGCTTCATCTTCTGGACATAAAACGCATTGCATTCGAAACCAAGCCGGTTAACAAGAAATTGCAAGCAAAAGTAAAAGAAGTCTCTGCCACAGAAACAGATACAGTGGGTCGGCGGACGATTAGCAGGCAAGAAATAGCGGAAATAGTTGACCGATTCCTCACAGAGCGCCCGCAAATGATGGAGCAGGCTGCTACAGGCACGGCCGAGACCGCAGAAACAAAACCAGAGCCGCAAAAAGTGGACTCACCCGTAAAAACAATCATTCATGAATTAAGGCCCGCTGCATCTGATAATGGCAAAAGCAGGACTCCAGTTGATTTTGTAAGCGAAACGGATGTAAGGTCGGCAATTGAAAAGGGTGAAAAAATCTATGTTCATTCAAAAACAATAATTACGCCTGCTGCAAGAGATTTGGGGGAAGAGCGGGAAGTTTTTGTCAGGACATAAACCAGAATTAAATACCTGACTTTCACTATGGATTTATAAATTAAAAATTTTGCAAAAAGGTTTTTGAATCCTTTTAAACGGTATAAACAGATAAAAAATATTAAAAGCCAGGTTGACTCGGAAGATCTTCCAAATTAATCAATCTTTCATTACCCCCAGATTTTCTGATTTCAGATGGATAACTCAGTAAAAACAGAAGAAATAATTTGCAAAAACTGTGGGGCTGAAATCAGAAATGCCGCAAATTTCTGTTACAAGTGCGGAAGCGAGGTAGTAAAAGATTTTTCACCCAATAAAGCCGCTGAAATTCATGCTGTAGAAAATGAAAGTGCTGCAGCAGGTGTTATTGTCGAAGAGAAAAAGAAAGTTGAAGGAAAAAATAAACCAGTTGAAAGAGGCCGCCATTCTTTGAACAAAAGAGGTGATGAGGCTTTGAATAACGGACAAGATCTTCAACTTACATTTGTTATTTCTGCTATAGTCGTTTCAATAATAGCAATTCTTCTGATAGTTATCGCATTTGCAATCGGATGATAGTTCAAAAAGACAGGATTTCAGAACTTATCTGATTATTTAATTAATTTGGAAATACTGACGGCAAAGTATTGTGGCTAAAAGAGCTAACGAGTTTTGAGGTCAAAAATGGAAGCATTGGGAATGATAGAATGCCAGGGCCTGGTGGCAATGATCGAAGCGGCAGATGCAATGGTAAAAGCTGCCAATGTCAGGCTTATTGGCTATGAAAAAGTTGATGCAGGGCTTGTAACAGCGATTGTACGCGGAGAGGTTGGAGCAGTGAAGGCAGCTGTCGAGGCGGGAGCTGCTGCAGCCAGAAGAATTGGCACTGTAACCGGAGTTCACATCATTCCGAGACCTCATGGAGCCGTTGATGCGGGCATCCCAGTATTGACTACAGGTGAGACAAACCGTAAAAAAATTTCAGGATCTGTTCCGGAGAAGTAAAAAGGCCAGTCAAAACTTTATTAAACAGTTAAAACATTCTTGAATTAAAAAATCCAGGAAAAACCTGTCCTGATCCTTGTTTGCAGCCAATAATGAGAAAAATCCGGCTTTCAAATGAGCCGGATTAGTTTCCTGCTACCCGCCCTACCTTGGTTATTGCGATACGCTTTTCACCCTTAGGACCATCAGCAACTACGACTTTGATATTTCGGAAAGAGCCATCTTTGCGTTCATTTGAGGGAATATACCCAATAGAGTATTGAGTCCTTAATTCGCTTGAGATATCCTTGGCTATTTGCTGTAATTCGGATACATCATTTGGAAAATAGGCTTTTCCGCCCGTAACGGTGGCAAGGTTCTGAAGGAAAGACTTTGCCTTTGCCTGAGGGCTTTTAGTAATAAACCCCCGCTCGCTGCTTAGATCATTCACAAACCCGATAACGAAAATCTGGACGTCAGACTCCTTTAGTAAATCCTCAAGCTGTTTTTCATTGTAATAGCTAGCTCTGTCTTCGCCATCAGTTATGAGAACGATGGCCCGCCTGGTTCTATCTTCAGATTTGGATTTAGCGGCAATCTGATTTGCCCTTTCTACGGCAAGATATACGGCATCAATGATTGCAGTCTGCCCGCCCTCGATGTACATATTTTCCAGAGCATCGAAAAGGTCCTGACGATTGTTTGTAAAATCAAGCAAGATATCTATTTTATCGCGGCTGACGAAGCGGATTAAAGAAGTTCTATCGTCAGGTCGATTTGCGGATATCATTGTTTTGCCGGCATCTATCACCTCTTCTATCTGGCGGCGAAGCGATCCGGAATTATCAACAACAAGAGTATATTCGGTGGGTACCTCAGCTTTTGAAAAGAATTCGATCTTTTGGGGCACACCGTCCTCGAGCACCTGAAAATCACCTTTTTGCAAGGTATTGATCGGGCGGTTATTTCTGTCTACTACGCGGACGTTGATGTTGACTAGCTCTGTGTCAATCCTTATTTCTTCGTCTTCCGGCTTAACGCTTGGGCTGGGCGCAGGTGATGGTGTAGGAGATACCACGCCTTGAGAAAATGCGCCGGCGGCACTGAAAAACAAAATGAAAAGCAGGGCTAAAAAAGAATTTTTAAGAATGCCTATTTCGGCTAAAAGGTTGATTGCAAAAGATTTGCTAGCAAATTTAATCATTTTAACTCAGTAAAAGGGGTGGCATAGTAGCCCTCCCGACTCCGAACCGTTAGACGCCCTAAACCTCTTGGGGGTTTGACCTTAACTTTCACTTTACGCCAACGGCCGTCAGGCTGAAAGTCGGGCGGAGTATAACCGATTGAGTACTGATGACGCAGCTCAAGACCGATTCGTTCAAAAATCTCATCCAGCTCGCTATCGCTTTGAGGATAAAAGGCCCTGCCGCCAGTTACGCTGGTCAGTTCATCTAAAAACGCCTGGCCCATAAGGCCTAGCTGGCTGCCTACATCTCCTCTATCAAGAATGCCAACGGCATAGGTTACTATATCAGATTCTTTCATCAGACGTTTGACCTCGCTGAAGCTATACCGCGAATTATTGTCTTGTCCGTCACTGATGATTATCAAGGCTTTTTTCTGATGAGCGCCACGTGAGACCCTTTCCAGTCCAAGGTAAACGGCATCATATAGAGCGGTGTTGTCTTTTGGTTGGACAAGTGTAAGTTTTTGCAGGACAGCGTCACTGTCTCTTGTGCGGTCCAGCAAAAGCTGCGCCCGTTTATTGAAGGCAATCAGGAAATATTCATCCATCGGGTGGCTGGTATCCAGAAATTTGGAAAGAGCCCGGCGAGCCTTGGCAATTTTTTCTCCGCTCATCGAGCCAGAGACGTCGAAAAGGATTCCAACAGATGCAGGCGAGTCGCTATCGCTGAAAAATGTGATTTCCTGCTCCTGTCCCTCATCATAAACTGTAAAGGCATTTTTTTTGAGGCCCGAAACATATCGGCCATAGGCATCGGTAACCGTAAGTGTAAGAGTAACGAGATCAGTCTTGACGTTGATTGGGCCGGATGGTTCCTCAGGCTTCGGAGTCGGTGTAGGTTTTTGAGCAGGGGAAGAAACAGAGAGTAAAATTATGAGCGCAGAAGTAAAAAAAGCGAAAAAAAATTTATTTGATTTGAATAACCGAGCCAAAAATAGAGGGTCTGGCATAAATTATCCGACTCCGTGATTTAAATATTAGATAAAAGAAGGATCTTCCGCAAACATTTTATGATGATAGTTTGGATGCTTATTGTTGCCTTTAGTCCGACAAATTTACAAAAAAGATGCAGTCTTTTTCAGAATTCGTTATAAAGGCTGTTGGCAGATTCGAAAAAATCCTGCTTTTTCATAAATTTAATCAAGTTTAAGCCAACATTTTGACACCAAAACGGTTCCAAAGGAAATAAGACGAAACTAACAGCCTAATATCACTTTAGGAAACTAAATCGGCGAATGTGCGTGTTATAATCCTATGGTGGTTTCGCCTGTGGGAATAATCGTTTCGCGTTTCGAAGATGTTATTTGTAAAGAGGAAAAATCAGGGTATTTTGAAATAAGATTTTTTCCGGCTGAATGATTTCCGCATTTTACTGATCTCTAAACTCAATAATGAAAGTTTTTGCAGATATTTTGGCTATTTGGCTAATAGTAAGTTAGCTTTTTGAGATAAGATGGCTGAATTTTTGTGCAGATTAGGTACGCCGTCCGGCGAGATCATAACCAGGACAGTTGAGGCTGGTGCAGCGGCAGAAGCCAAAACCAGGCTCGAGTCTGAAGGGTTCAAAGTTTTCGATATAACTTCGAAAAGCTCTTCGGGGGTAATTCCCGGGGTTGCACTTAACCGAAAGCGAATCAAGCAGGCAGATTTTCTACTATTTAACCAGCAATTATCGGCTTTATTAAGAGCAGGAATACCCGTTCTGCAGGCGATTTCACTGCTTAAAAGCCGTTCTCCCTCTCAAAATCTAAGGCAAGTACTAGCTGACGTTGAGGAAAGGATTAAGACAGGTTCTTCGCTGTCAAGTGCATTTGAAGCCCAGGGGATTTTTCCGAAGATTTACACAGCCTCTATACTTTCCGGCGAAAAAAGCGGGGCGATTGATGAGGTTTTACGACGATATGTTGAATACCTGAAGCGAAGTGTCGGTGTTACCAGAAAATTGCGTGGTGCATTGGCTTATCCAGCTTTTCTGCTGGTGGTGGCGACGCTGATGGTCGCTTTCCTTACTTTGTATATCGTTCCAAGGATGAGCGATCTTTTTCGGCAGTTGAGCGCAACCAGGACGCTTCCTGGAATAACATTGTTCGTTTTATCAGTTTCTAACACATTGGTTGCCAATTCATGGTGGCTTTTGCCCCTTATCCTGTTTCTGGCGTTTTCGCTTTATGTTTGGATAAGGACAGAAAGCGGGAAGTTATTTTTTGACCGCCTTCTTTTGAAAATTCCTATTGCAGGGCTTTTGATAAGGCAGATGGCAACCTCGCAACTGGCTCGCTCGATGTCAACCCTTTTGTCAGGAGGAATTACTGTACCTGAATCGTGGGAAATCGCATCGCAGGCTCTAAATAACCTCGAACTGAGGCGAAGGAGCCTGGCAGTAGCGCCCTACATCAGAGAAGGCCGTGGTTTTACCGATTCTATTGCTCAGGCGCAATGGATACCGGAGCTAGGACTGGACATGATCGGAATCGGAGAAAGGTCAGGCAGCCTGCGCGAAATGCTGGACGAAGTTGCAGCATTTTATGATGCCGAAGCCGAAGTGAAACTCGAGCAGTTTACGACCCTGCTCGAGCCGGTTATTTTGCTTGTAATGGCAGCGATTGTTTTGGCGATTCTTTTGGCAATTTATCTTCCAATCATTCAGACGATTTCAGCCGGACCGCTGGGCGGCCGAAGGTAAATCATTATGGAGCAAAACAAAGTCAGAGAAATGAACAATGGAGAAAATGGGAAACTTCCGCCGGCAAATGAACCGCCGGAAGTGTTGGCTGCCAAAAGCCTGGCAAAAAGATACAGGCTGCCCTATGTTGACCTTTTGCCGCCAGAGGGCGAATCTCCGATAGATTATGCAGAGCTTGCGAAAATTCCAGTTGATTTGATGCTGAAAAATCATTTCGTACCTTTGCGGCGAGTCGGAAATGATCTGCATGCAGCAATGGCTGATCCGACTAACCTGGAAGTGCTGGATGAGCTCGAAAATGCATTGAATGTAAAGATTGTCCCTTATGTAGCCACTCAAGGTGCGATTGATGTCGTCTTGAAACGAGGTGATGCAACACAGAGGGTACTGCAGGAAGCTGCAGAAGGGTTCAAAATCTCTCTGGTGAAAGAAACAGAACAGGGTGAGGAAGTTCTGGACCTTGACCGCCTGGCTACCGATTCGGAGATGTCTCCGATAATCAAGCTGGTAGATACGATCATCTACAATGCTATGGAATCGAGGGCTTCGGATATACACATCGAGGCAACGGACAGAGATGTAAGGGTGAAATTTCGTATTGACGGCGCGCTGTATTCAAAAGTAGATCCTATTGACCTCAGTTTTCACCAGATACTGATTTCGAGAATCAAGGTAATGTCAGAATTGGATATAGCAGAACGACGTATTCCGCAGGACGGACGTTTTCGCGTAAGGTACAGGGGAAGAAACGTAGATTTTCGCGTGTCTATCCTCCCAGCTGCATTTGGCGAAAATTGCGTTATACGTATTTTGGACAAGGAACAGATCAATGAAGAATTCAAAAACCTGAGCCTGGATGTAGTTGGTTTTGATGCTGAGGATTTGAGGCGTTTTCGCCTTTACATAAAAGAGCCTTATGGGATGGTTTTGGTTACAGGGCCGACCGGATCTGGTAAAACTACCACTCTGTATGCTGCGCTCAATGAGATCAGGAATGAGGAGGACAAGATAATAACAATAGAAGACCCTGTAGAATATGTGCTGCAGGGCATAATGCAGATCCCTGTCAATGAAAAAAAGGGACTGACGTTTGCCAGAGGCCTGAGGTCAATCCTTCGTCACGACCCAGACAAAATCATGGTAGGCGAAATACGCGATGAAGAGACGGCGCAAATTGCTATTCAGTCAGCATTGACCGGCCACCTTGTCTTTACGACAGTTCACGCAAACAATGTAATTGACGTAATCGGAAGGTTTCTGAATATGGGCGTTGAGCCATACAATTTCGTCTCTTCGCTGAACTGTGTACTTGCGCAGAGGTTGGTCAGGTTGCTTTGCCAGACCTGTAAAAGGCCATACAGGCCATCTGATCAGGAACTTTTCGAATCCGGGCTCAGGCCGGCAGATGTCGCCGACAAGGTGCTTTACAGGAATGTAGGCTGCGATGCATGCAACCATACCGGCTACCGTGGCAGAACGGCAATACATGAGCTGCTGGATATGTCAGACCAGATTCGCGAGATGATAATTGAAAGACGCCCCGGCTCGGAAATTCGCCGCCAAGCAGAACGCGAAGGGCTAACAAGCCTTCGCGAATCTGCTGTAAGGAAAGTTTTTGCCGGCCAGACCACACTTTATGAAATAAATCGTGTGACATTCGTTGAGGAAATTCATTAAGGAGTGTAAAACAAAATAAAGCCTGCTGCAGGGGCCGATGAATTATCCGGAAATCAAAGACCGGTAAATTTCCGGATCTACATTTCCGCCGCTAACAACAATACAGATTTTTTTTCCAGCAAACATTTCACGGTTCTTAGCGGCAGCAGCAAGCGACAGCGAGCCGGTCGGTTCTGCCTTGAGATTTGATAATTCAAAAAGTTTGCGAAGAGCATCCTTTATTTCAGCTTCTTCGACTTCGATGAAATCTTCGACTCCACCGGAGATAAACTGCCAATTTCGGTTTCCAAGCGAAATCGTTCGAGCACCGTCAGCAATCGTCAAAGGCTCCTTTTCATTTGGGATCAATTTGCCTGCCCTGAAGCTTCTGGCCCCGTCATTTGCCAACAGAGGCTCTGCAGCAAAAACTCTTGTTTGGGTATTGCATCTGGCTAGCCCCTGTATGATTCCGGAAATCAGCCCGCCGCCGCCTACCGGAGCAATTATCACATCGAAGTTTTCTTTTGCAAGCTCTTCGCCAAGAGTAGAATTGCCTGCGATTACATAATCATCGTCATAGGCACTGGCAATATAAGCTTCCGGCATATCGGCAGCAAGCTCGCTTACCCTTTGATTGCGGTTGATTATTTTCGTATCTATGAGATCAACTTCGGCGCCAAAGTTTCTAACAGCGTCGATCTTTACTTTGGCTGAGCTTAAAGGCATAACGACGGTACATTTCTTACCCAAAAGCCGACAGGCAAAAGCAAGACCCTGGCCAAAATTTCCCGATGAAGCAGTAAGTATTGCCTTGTTTTCAACACTTGCCGCAAGGTTATATGCTGCCCTGAATTTAAAGCTGCCCGTCCGCTGAAAAGTTTCAGCAGCAATGGTAATGTCGAGTCCAAGATGTTCGTTGAGTTTGTCGGATTTAATAAATGTAGTTGGCCTTATTACGGAGCGAAGGTTTGGATTGATTAGATTCATAACCTAAAATCGTAAAAGAATAATTTAAGTATTGATTAGAGCAAAATCCAATTCTGACATAAACATGACACTGAGTGGAAATTGGGCAGGATCGAATAGGCTAAATCAAGCAGATCAAATCAAGCAGATCAAATCGGTTAAGTTGTACCCAATTGATTTAAATTTAAAAGAGTAAAAATCTCTTTGGAGCAATTGTATGAATAACTCATTTGCAATAATCGGCCTCGGCACAATGGGCAGAAACTTTTTATTGAACCTTGCAGAGCATGACTTTCAAGTAATCGGCTACGACATAGATCAGTCTAAGCGTGAGCTTTTGCTCAGGACATCGAATAATGGCCGGATTTCTGCTGCAGATAGCTTGCAGGATTTGGTAAAAAGCATGGCAAGGCCGAGAAAAATAATGCTTTTGGTTCCTGCCGGGAAGGTAGTTGATCAAGTGATAAATGATCTTGCAGGCTTACTCGAGCCGGGGGACCTGATTATTGATGGGGGAAACTCGCACTTTACAGACACTGAGAGAAGAATAGACGAGCTTGCAAAAAAAGGTATTACTTTTTTAGGAGTCGGGATCTCCGGCGGTGAGGAAGGGGCAAGACATGGAGCAAGCATAATGGCCGGCGGCGAACCTTCGGATTACGAAATTGTTAGGCCGTTTTTCGAGGCAGCGTCAGCTAAGGTAAACGGCGAGCCTTGCGCAGCGAATGTCGGAAGGCGCTCAGCCGGTCATTTTGTAAAGATGGTTCATAACGGCATCGAATATGGATTGATGCAGTTGATAGCCGAAGCCTATGATCTGCTCGTTCGCACTTATGAATTGGAACAAGACGAAATAGCCGAACTTTTTGCAGAATGGAACAAAGGCGAACTTTCCTCCTTTTTAATCGAGATAACATCCATTGTCCTGAAGAAAAAAGACGAAGAAACAGGCGAACCTCTGGTAGAAAAAATACTTGACCAGGCGGGACAAAAGGGAACCGGAAAATGGACATCGCAGGCCGCGATGGATCTGGGCATCCCGATTCCGACTATTGATTCAGCCGTTACTATGAGGCAGATTTCTTCATTGAAAAATTTAAGAAATTCAATTGCAGAATGTTACAAAGCCGATCTTACAACACATCATACAGAGCTAAGAGAAGAAGAATTGGAAAAAGCACTTTTAGCCGCTTTTTACCTTACTTTTGCCCAGGGATTCAGCCTTTTGGTTGAGGCATCTAAAAATTTCGGTTATGAACTCAATCCGGCAAGAATCGCAAGAATTTGGCGTGGCGGCTGCATTATAAGGGCGAAAATCCTAGATATCATAAATGCTGCATTTACAAACCAGCCCGATCTGGAGTCAATATTAACGTCTCCGGATATTATCAAAATAATCAGCGAAAATAGCTTTTCGCTAAGAAGAGCACTGTCTGCTTTCAATGGACATGGAATACCCGCAATGTGCTTTGGCGCTTCATTAGATTATTTCGATGCCATGAGGAGCAAAAGGCTTACAGCGAACCTGATACAAGCCCAAAGGGATTTTTTCGGAGCTCATACTTATCAAAGGATTGATAAAGAAGGCGTATTTCATACAACAGACTGGAAAGGTGAGAAATAACTGTAGATTAACCTCTGTTTTCTTGCAAGATTTTTCGGCCAAATCAAGGCTCTGAATTAAATCAGGGAAGTAATTGAAAATAGCAGCAGGCATCAAACCGGCATTAAACTGCAGGCAAGAATAATTAATGCTGCAGGTAAGAATAAAAATGCAGTAAGGCAATCTGAAAAGATATTGTTATTGCAAACGAGATTCCAGCCAGGCTCTCGCCAGCTTCCAATGCCGGTTTATTGTCGGAGCACTCATTTGCATTACTTCGGCCGTTTCTTCTATTGAGAGCCCTCCAAAAAATCTAAGCTCTACGATACGGGCTTTGTCAGGATCGAATTTCGCCAATTCATTCAGTGCTTCGTCAAGCGCGATCAATTGGGAATCCTTACCCTCGGCAGCTATCTGAAACCCTTCCTCGAGTGCGAGTTTTTCTGCCGTGCCGCCTCGTTTTTCAGCAAATCGGCTGCGGGCATGGTCAAGCAATATCCGTCTCATTATCTGCGCGGCGACACCGAAAAAATGAGCACGGTTTTGCCATTTTACCCTGTTTTGATCAATCAGCTTCATGTAGGCTTCATGGACGAGTGCAGTGGGCTGCAAGGTGTGGTCCTGACGTTCACGTCGTAAATATCCGCCGGCCAGCTTTCTCAATTCATCATAAATGTAAGGAAATATCTGATTAACGGCTTCTTTATTGCCTTCGGAAACCGAGATAAGCATTTGGGTGATATCACCGGGACTGTTTGAGCTTGAACTATCTTGAGCCATCAACTGAAAAAGACGAATTTGTGCTGCGTTGGGTTCAAAATTTCATTTAATTGTTGAAGAAAAAACATTGAAATTCTAAATCAAATCAGGCTCTAATGCCAACCGGATAAATGCATTATGAATGATTAGGTCATAAGTGAGGTTGCATTTAGACTGATGAATTATTGCAGTAAGTGAGTTGATGCCGTAAAGGTGAGAGAAATAATCTGCCGGGAAAAACATTGTCTATAATAATGAAAACGACCTAGACTCCGCTCCGGGCCGCAAAGGGGAAAATTACTTTCAAGCATTCTCTTAAAGAAATTCAGAGCGAATTTTTTGGTATTAGGCCTGATGTTTGACGGGAGATTTCAATTTTTTTATCAAAAGCAGAAAACGCGGATTATTGTTGAGTGGCTTTAATCGCGGGTCTACTTCCAGAAAATTGAAACTATAGTTGGAGGATCGTTCAGCCCGTTCGAGCCATTCAAGAGCCTTCTGTGTATTGCCTAAATTAAGGTAAGCAAGGGAAATTTCATAAGCGAAACTATGATAATTCTGCGAGATTTTTTTATCGGCTACATCTTTCATCAGACGGTCTTCGAGCTGTTTCAGATTATCGTTTGTTACTTTAAAAGTTTGAACAGCGATCATCTGCCAGGATGGATCATCCGGTTTGGATTGAGTAACCCTTATCTCTTCTAAAAAAGCATTGTGAGCCTCAGGAAAATTTTTCAGTGCTTGCTCAGTCCATCTTTTTACTTTTATTGCCGGTAGAAAATCAGGATTTTTTATGAGGACTTGGCTGATTTTTTCTAGAGCCTCATTTTCTTTGCCAGAGAAAAAGTAGATCATTGCATAAGCCGTTTGAACAAGAGGAGATTGTGGGTCCAGCCTCTCGGCAATCTTTATTTCAGCTTCGGCATCTAGCGGCTTGCCCATTGCAACCAATACCAAAGCAAACCAATGATGTGCCTGAGCGTATGATGGGTTTAATTGAATAGCCCTGCGAAATTCCAGCTCGGACGTAGCCCGGTCTCTTTCATAGAAGAATTTAACATAAGCCAGCGAAGCGTGAGCCTCGGCAAGGCCAGGATCGAGCTCTAGAGCTTTCTCTGCATATTTGCTAGCCATTTGATAGGCGTCTTTGGGCGGTTCGATCTCGTAGAGATTCAACAATGAATAGGCATCAGAAAGCCCTGAGTAAGCTAACGAAAAATTGCCGTCAAGCTCGATTGCTTTAGTGAATTTTTCGATAGCTTTTTTCAGGCCATCGCTGCTACGCTTGGCTAGATAGCTTCTGCCAAGAAGGTAGTTTTCATATGCCTCGTTATTGAGTGTCGGATATTTATCCAGCTGCTGCGATTCCGTTGGCAAAGGGTTTAATTTGAGTGCAGCAACCAGCTCAAAACTAATCTCTTTTTGAAGTGCAAAGAAGTTTCTGTTTTCAATACTTATGTTTGTGCTCCACAAGGTCTTAGATTCTCTGCAGTCAATCAATTCCACGTAAACATTTGGCTGCGGTGCTGCAGAGTCAATCTTTCCTCTCATCAGCATTCTGGCTGAAGTGGCAGCATAAATCTCTTCAGGGGTTGAGTTGGCAAACATTCGGCCAGTAGAGGGCGAAAGTACCTGTAATGCCTTCAGGTTGCCGAGCCTCTGCGCAAGTGCGTCAGCAAGTCCGACAGCCAGGTTCTCTGAATCCTGATCAGCCGAAGCAAATGGAACAATTAGAATGCTAGGCTGTTCAAATGGATTATCATATCCAGCATTGGTTTTATCTTGAAAGTCTATCGTCAGAAAACCAAAGTAATAAGCAATAGCTAAAGCTAAACCGAGTATTACTGATAATGCAAGGATGGGCTGCAAGTAGCGTTTAATTTTATTAGTAGAACTATTATCGGCAGAACTTGCCGTCGAAATGACTTCTTTTGACTGAAACAAGGCGGTTGGAAAATCCGAAGAATGTAAGCGTTCCCGTGATTTTTGATTTATGTAGAAAAGGCTTCTATATTCTTTGTCTTTGACGAAAAATGGCAAGTAGCCGGTAAATTCCAAAATCTTCAGAAACCGTGGGTCATCCCTAATTAGATCAAACGCCGGCTCAACACCGAGCCAATTGAGCCATGCATCATCTATTGATTGTCCGTTTTCCAATTCTGCTATCGTAGATTCTTTATCGCCCAGATAGGCATAAACCAGAGCAGTCTGATAAGGTGAGATATAACGCTTTTTGAAATTTGTTCTGATTTCATCGAGTTTGTCGAGGGCCTGTTCTTTTTTGCCGGCTGCCGCAAGATTTTCAGCAATCGAAAGCTCTGCAAAAATGCCGCCGCTCATTATTTCAAGTGTTTTCCTTGAGTGAAATTCGGCTGAATCAAGATCACCGATTATTCTATATGCTTTGCTCAGTCCATAATGTGCGAAAGGATAATTGGGAAACTCTTCAGCCATTCGCTTGTATTCCGCAATTGATTCATCAAATCTTCTTGCGTAATATAACCCCCAACCAAGGTTGTGCAAATTAAATGGAGTCAACGGGTCAAGCTCAATTGCGCGGCGGGCAAATCCGAGGCCTTCCTCAAATCGGCCTTCGCAGTACAAAACAATTGAATACCAGACATAGCTAGTAGCATTGACAGGATCCAGTTCGATTGCTTTTTTGAGATGGCGTTCGGCTCCGGCCCAGTCATACTTTCCGGCATGCAATGAAAATCCTAGCGTTGCATGAGCAATTGAAAGCGAAGGGTCAAGCTGCACAGCGTGTGTTGCTGCTTCAATTGCTGGCAAAAAGCATTCCCTTGGTTCAAGTATGCCGATGATGCCCAGCCAATTGTAGTAATCCGCAATACCGCAGAAGGCCATTGCAAAATTCGGGTCTGCAGCGATGGCTTTATGGTATGCAACAAATGCTTCTGCGAGCGCCTCTTCAGTGAAAGCATTGAAGTGATAACGTCCTCTAATATAATGCTCGAATGCTTCAGGATTGTCCGTTCCCCTTTTTGAGAGTTTTATGATTTCGTTTCTGGTAAGCTGCGGGAGAAGGGCTTCGCTCAATTCGAGAGCGAGAGTTTCTTCCAAAGTAAGTATCTCATTGGGTTTTGCATCAAGAGTAGTTGCCCACAAGACAGAGGTCTTCGCTATATCCAAAAGCTGGAGCGAAACACGTATTCTGTCTTCGGTAATCTTTATGTTTCCCTCTACGAGTAATTTCGTTCGCAGAATCCTGCCGGCTGTTAGCGGGTCAACTGATTCTCTCAGTGAATTAACTACGGCACTAGTAGGCCGGACCTGAAAACGGCGAAGCTTGCCAAGCCTGGTAGTCAGGGAGTCTGCAAGCCCGATTTCAAGATACTTATATTCGGTTGTTCCATTTCCTGAAAAATCAATAACCTTGAAGGGCAAAACTGCAATTGATTCCAAGGCTGCTGAGATAGAAGTCGATTTTTCGATAAGCGCTAAGGTTGAGAAAGCCGTAAA
>DATLZX010000061.1:0-3525 GCA_035573795.1 Pyrinomonadaceae bacterium
GCCGATACTGCCTCATACATAGCGAAGATTTCCTCAGCATCTGCCTTTTCTGGCTCCAGGTTTGAATCATATATCGCGTTGCAAAGCTCCATGAGGGCTGCAACGGGCGTATTGAATTGAAGAGATTCTAATGCCGCTGTAACTCGCTGGATGGTTTGGTGAGTCTTTCGCCTGAGCCTTCGTACAACGGGATTATCATTATTCGAGGGCAGACTGCCTTCGTAACTAAAGCCCTGAAAAACATTATGCCAGCGATAGACAAGCTTCCAAACCCTCTGTAAGAACCTGACCGCTCCGTCAATGCCCGATTCATGCCAGACAAGTTCGTTTTCGACCGGAGCCGCAAAGAGGACGAAAAGCCTTGTAGCATCTGAGCCGAAGGCTTCGATCATTTCATCAGGGTCTACACCATTACCCTTTGATTTTGACATCCGCTCGATGGCATATTTCAGGCTTTTGCCGTCTTTGGTCTCCGCGGATAGAATTCGGCCCTTGTTGTCTCTTTTGACTATCACGCTATCCGGCGGGAAATATTGACGTTTTCCGCCGGAATCATCGAAAAAGGTCTCTCCGACAACCATCCCCTGAGTAAGTAGCCGCCTGAATGGCTCGTTGAAATCAACCAAACCGATATCACGCATAAACTTGGTCCAAAATCTTGCATAAATCAAATGCATTACTGCGTGATCATCTCCGCCGATATATTGGTCAACCGGCGTCCAGTATCTTGCGATTTCAGGGTCAAAGGGCAGCTCACTATTTTTTGGATCAGTATACCTGTAGTAATACCAAGAGGAATCTACAAAGGTATCCATGGTGTCAGTCTCGCGGCGGGCCGGAGACTGGCATTTCGGACAGATCGTATTGATGAATTCCGGCACTTTGGCAAGTGGTGATTCACCTGTTCCGGTTATCGGAGCATCCTCGGGCAGCTCTACTGGCAGATCTTCGTATCTTACAGGCACGGCCCCGCATTTTTCGCAATTGATTATGGGTATTGGAGCGCCCCAAAAACGCTGCCTTGAAATTCCCCAATCTCGAAGACGAAAAGTAACTGCCGGCTCGCCAAAGCCTTTTTCCCTGGCGTATTCTGCCATTTTACGGAGAGCTTCTTCACTGGTAAGGCCGGTCCACTCTGCCGAATTTATCAGTTTTCCGTATCCTGTAAACGGAAGTTTACCGTTGTTGCCGGCTTTGGACCCATTGTTGTGGCCGCTTGATGCTTCAGGGATCTTATAATCTCCTATTTCAGGGACAATGCCGCCTGCTTCAAGGGTAATACCGCCTGCTATGGGCTCAACGACCTGTTTTATCTCGAGCCCGAACCGCTTGGCAAACTCAAAATCCCTTTCATCATGGGCAGGTACGCTCATCAAAGCACCGGTTCCATACTCTATCATCACATAATTTCCTACCCAGATTGGTATCTCTGCCTGATTGAACGGGTTTAGTGCCTTTATGTCAAGATAGACTCCGTCTTTTTGCAGTTCTTCATCTCTTCGTTGCGGTTTTGCTAGCTCTGCCCTGATGGCTTCGATCTTTTCCCTGATCTCAGAATCAAGACTATCCCAAACTTCTGAAACGAATGGATGGCGTGGCGAGAGGACAAGTGCTGTAGCGCCAAAAATGGTATCAACCCTGGTTGTAAAAACTCTTATTTTTGTGGCCGAGCCGGCTATGCCATGATTGGACGAACCTACATTTTCTCCTGCGCTTTTGCTTTCACCTGCGCTTTTGCTTGCATCTCGAGCTCGGCCGAGTGCTTCAAAGTCAATGTACGCACCATAAGACCTGCCTATCCAATCCCTCTGCCGTTTGATTACGTGGGCCGGCCAACCATCCTCGATTTCTGCCATATCATCGAGCAATTGGTCAGCATAATCGGTGATTTTCAGAAACCATTGTTCGATTTCTTTTTTGATTACCGGATTTCCGCATCTCCAGCAAAGTCCGCCGCTAGCCTGCTCATTGGACAAGGTGGTCTGGTCAGTCTCGCACCAGTTGACCTCGGACATTTTTTTATAAACCAGTCCGCGTTCATACATTTTCAGGAAAAACCATTGGTCGAATTTATAATAATCCGGCCTATGTGCAGCGATCTGCCTTTCCCAGTCATAGCCGATTCCAAGCCGCTTTAATTGGCCTGTCATTAATTGAATATTGCGTTCGGTCCATAAACGTGGATTTTCACCTCGTTTGATTGCAGCATCTTCTGCGGGCTGGCCGAATGAATCCCAACCGATAGGGTGCAATACATTGTAGCCGCAAAGCCTTTTGTACCATGCAAGCGCGTCGCCGACCGCATAGTTTCTTACATGCCCCATATGAAGATTGCCCGAGGGGTACGGTAGCATCTCCAGTTGATAAAACTTAGGCCTGTCTGCATCAGGCTCCGTATGAAAGCAGGCCGACTCTTGCCACTTCTGCTGCCACTTCTTCTCTACTTTTTGTGGAAAATATTTTTCGTCCATTTATTGCTAAGCTAATGAAATACTATGACTATCTTTACTGCGCTTTACTGCAGAAAACAAAATTACCGAAAAAAATTAGTTTATCCGAATCAGCGGGAAATGCTCAATGAGCAGAAGATTGATTATTAGACTGGCTCCACCTAAATATCCGGCAAGCGTTCTTGATTATTAAACCGGCTATATGGAAAAAAATAAAAAATCAAATTGAAAATCGCGGGCAAATTTGGGGCTAAGTTTTTGACGATACTGTGTTTAAGCTCTCTTGCAATTGGCTTTGAAGTTGCCGGCGGCCGATTCGGTTAAATGTTGATCTATGCCTGAAAAGCTAAAAGCCCAAAACCTTTTGCTTTTGGCTTGTGAGGTTTTGAAACGACGGTTTTCAGTTATTGCATGAGAATTTAATCTAAAAAGATGAGAGCCTGCCGGGTTCCTCCGAGGCTGATTTTTTTTGGCTTTTTTCAGGAATTTATTTTATTGCTCCATGTATTGGGCTCGATGCAGAGGCATAAAGCCTTTTCGGCATTCGTCCGCTCAAATATGCAAGCCGGCCGGCCTCAACAGCAAGCCGCATTGCCCTTGCCATTTGTTCAGGATTGCCCGCTTCTGCAATTGCTGTGTTCATCAGTATTGCATCTGCCCCAAGCTCCATTGCCTCTGCAGCATCTGAGGGAACTCCAACTCCGGCATCTACTATAATCAGAGCGTCCGGCAGTTGCTCCCGCATTATCCTAAGGTTAACTGGGTTCTGCACTCCCAGCCCGGAGCCAATCGGCGCCGCCAGTGGCATAACCGCAGGGCATCCTGCATCCAGCAGTTTTTTTGCGGCTATCAGGTCATCACTGAAATAAGGCAAAACTATGAAGCCTTCCTTTACAAGAATCTTTGCAGCCTCGATAGTTTGCTCATTATCCGGCAAAAGCGTTACCGGATCGCCTATTACCTCTAATTTAATCCAATTCGTATCCAGAGCCTCGCGGGCAAGCATCGCTGTCCTTACTGCATGCTCAACATCATAACAGCCGGCTGTATTGGGCAGAATCTTCATCGAAGGATC
>DATLZX010000062.1:0-10707 GCA_035573795.1 Pyrinomonadaceae bacterium
TTTTTAACCTGTTTGTAATCGTTTTATTTATTTGTATAGGCCCTCAGTCTGATCCTCTTCAATTTCCAATATGCCGCTTGATGATCATTTGCTCCGACAACTGCCTTTTCCCGTTAAACGGGTAGTTAATTACGGCCTTGAAAAAGGTTCGCAGCTCAAAAACAATCCGTTGGTCAGCATTATTATTCCTCAATACAACACCGCAAAATACGCTGCAGAAAACCTCGATTCCGTTTTCAATCAAACCTTCAGGGATTTTGAAGTAATTACAATAAACGATGGTGCGCCCGATACGGATGAGCTCACTTTAGCTCTTAAACCGTACAAACAGAAAATCATTTATGTCAGCCTTGAAAAAAATTCCGGTACTTCAGCGGCCAGAAATATCGGCGCCTCGATTGCCGGCGGTCAGATACTCGCCTTCTTGGATGCCGACGATATCTGGCATCCGCAATTTCTCGAAAAGATGACCGGATTTATGCTTGATGGAGGCTTCGATCTGGCCTATTCTTCAGGAAAAAGTTTTTATAATCTCTCAAAAATCGAGCCAAGCAGTTTCCGCGTGTCTAATCCGGCAAAAAGCGGATTAGTCACTCGTTCCCAATTGTTTTCCGGCCAGACTTTGATACTACCTAGCGGCACCCTGCTTCGCCGCGAGGCATTTGAAAAAATCGGCGGCTTTGACCCCGAAGTGCTGCGTTCAGAAGATTACGACCTTTGGTATCGCCTGGCATGCGCCGGCGCCCGCTTTGGTTATCTCAGGGAAGATCTTTTTCACTTCAGGATAACCCCGGACAGCGGCTCCGGTACCCTGATTGAGAGGTATGAAAGAAGCGTCAGGCTCTACAATAAGGTTTTGGAAAAACTCCCCATTACTGAATCCGAAAAAACTATCGTTAAACGCCTGATGCAGTATGAAAAATTGGCTGCCACCAGAGCCCGCGCCAAGACTGAGCTTATCAGGGGTGACTGGGAGCTGTCCCGGGAATACTTCAAGGAAGCCTTAGACGGGGCTGCATCTTCTGGACTGCCCTTTACCCATCAACTGCGGTTAAAACTCTTGATTTTTTTAACCAAATTCTTCCCGTCGGCAGCAAGGTGGTTCTTTCTGAAATTCAGGACACAAGAAGCAGCTATTGTTATCGGGCATTCCCGCCATAGCCTTGGCTGAACTCTTAACTTACACTTAACTTATTAGCTATACAGCATTTAACGGCAATTTAGTCTAAAACCGTTGCCAATAACTTTCACTGCCTGATATCGCAGCCGCAAAAAAAGTCTTGCGCAATAAAAGTCTTAATTGCTTCATTTGCAAGCAAAAAAGCGACGCCCTTTGTTTCTTTCGGCCTTTATCATCAATGAAAGGCTCCGAGAAACCATGACATCGCTTTTTTCGTCGTTTTGATCAGGCTACCAGATTGAAATGCCCTGAGCTAAGAGTTCGTATCAATCATTCCTCGTCCTCGTCGCCGGGCAGGAGCGTAGCGCTGGTTACAAGGTCGTCATCACTGCATTTTATAAGGGTAACCCCCTGTGCGTTTCGGCCAGTCTCCCTGATTTTATCAACGCCGATTCTGATAAGTTTTCCTTGTTGCGTTATTATCATCACCTCAGAGCCCTGGCTAACAGGAAAAGCCGCAATGACTTTCCCTGTCTTTTCGGTCGTTTTCATATTTATGACGCCGACGCCGCCCCTTTTCGTCAGCCTGTAATTTTTGACCTCTGTCTGCTTTCCGAATCCTTTCTCTGAAATCGAGAGTATATTTTGATCCCCGGCACTGTCCACAGCACAGGCAGAAACCACAACGTCTTTATTTCTCAACGAGATGCCTCGAACCCCGGCGGCAACTCTGCCCATCGGCCTTACATCCTTTTCGTTGAACCGGACGGCCATACCGTCCCGTGTTGCAATGAATATCTGCTGCTTGCCGTCTGTCCTGAAAACACTGATTAGTTCATCGCCATCATTTATGTTGATAGCATTTATTCCGGATGACCTTATGTTTTTATAGTCCGACAAAGCTGTTTTCTTGATGATTCCTTTTTTGGTAACCATCGTCAGGTAAACCTCTTCATCAAAGTCCCTGATTGGCATCACGGTTACCATTTTCCTTTCGGCAGGGATTTGAATCAGGTTGACGACCGCCTTGCCGCGAGCCGTTCTTTGCATTTCAGGTATTTCATGCACTTTGATTTTGAAAACCCTTCCGTCATCGGTGAATACCATTAGGTAAGCATGCGTTGAGGCAACGAATATATGCTCTACAAAATCATCGTTTTTGGTAGTCGCACCGAGCTTACCTTTGCCGCCTCTTCCCTGCCTGTCATATGCAGTTACAGGCGTTCTTTTTATATAGCCCGCTTTCGTTACCGTGATAGCAACGTCCTCGTCTTTGATAAGATCTTCTATCCTTAGTTCTGCATCGGCCTCGACGATTTCAGTTCGCCGTTTGTCTGCAAAATTTTTCTTGACCTCCTGCAGTTCATCAATGATCACCTGCCTGAGCACGCTTTCATTTGCAAGTATATTTTCGAGTTCTGCAATGTGTTTGATCAATGATTCATATTCATCGAGAATTTTCTGCCTCTCCAGGGCTGAGAGCCTGCGCAGTTGCAGATCGAGAATCGCCTGGGCCTGTATTTCTGTAAATGCAAGGCCTGAAACGACTTTTCTCAGATCTTTAAGAAACTCTGTCTCTGTTTTACCGCCTGCAATTCCCCTCCACTTTTTAACCTCACCGAGAGTGGCAAAATCAGCGGTAAGCCAGGATTTTGCCTCATCAACCGATCGGGAGTTCCTGATTAGGGGAATTATGTAATCAAGAGCATCAATTGCTTTATTTAACCCCTCTAAAACATGCGCTCTTGCCTTTGCCTTCTTGAGGTCGAACTCTGTCCTTCTTCGTACAACCTCCCTACGGAATTCAACGAAATGCTCAAGCATTTCCTTGAGGTTCAGAAGCTTTGGCTGGCCGGCCACAATAGCGATATTTATTATGCCGAAAGACGATTGCATCGGCGTCAGCTTATAGAGCTTGTTCAATATCACCTGTGCTACGGCGTCTCTTTTCAGTTCGATTACAATCCGCATTCCCTCGCGGCTTGATTCATCCCGCAGCTCGGAAATACCGTCCAGCTTCTTTTCCTGTATCAGTTCGGCAATCCTTTCAATCAGCTTTGCCTTGTTGATCTGGTAAGGTATTTCCGTTACTACGATTGCATCTCGCTCACGGTCTCCGCGCCCGACGCGGTCAATTGCCGCCCTGGCCCTGATCTGGATTACTCCGCGGCCTGTTTTATAGGCCTTGTAAATTTCCTCTTTCCCGTAAATATAAGCACCTGTTGGAAAATCCGGGCCCGGAACTATCTTTATCAATTCATCAATGCTGATCGAAGGATTTTTCACCAGAGCAACTGTGGCATCCAATATCTCCCCAAGGTTATGAGGCGGTATTTTGGTCGCCATTCCGACTGCTATTCCCTCCGCACCATTGAGCAGAAGCAGGGGCAGCTTGGTCGGTAAAACTTTAGGCTCAGTCAGCGAATCATCATAATTTGGCTGAAAGTCAACTGTCTCTTTCTCTATGTCGGCCAAAACTTCATTGGTCAGTCTGTCCAGCCTTACCTCTGTATAACGCATTGCTGCAGGATTGTCCCCATCTATCGAGCCAAAGTTTCCCTGTCCCTCAACCAGGGTATATCTCATGGAGAAATCCTGAGCCATTCTTACCAAAGTGTCATAAACGGCAGCCTCGCCGTGAGGATGATATTTACCGATGGTGTCTCCTACCACACGGGCAGACTTTTTGAACGGCTTGTTATAGGTATTTCCGAGCTCATGCATAGCCCAAAGCACCCTTCGATGCACCGGTTTGAGCCCGTCCCTTACATCCGGCAGCGCTCGCCCGATAATTACGCTCATAGCGTAATCCAGATACGATCGCCTCATTTCGTCTTCGATGTTGATTTGATTTCGCTCTAAAGTAATATCCATTTTGTTTTCAATGATTTACGGTGATATGTCCTTGCTGCGGATAAAAAAATGCTGTCAATGTTTAAAATAGTTAAAAAGTGCTGGCAATTTTTGCACTATAATGCTATTCTTAATTTTACAGGCCGCTGGCCTGATAAGCAAACGGACTTTCCGCTTGCCTTTCCGCTTCGTAAGAGCCCGTTTTTATCGGCTTTCCATAATTTCCACATTAGTTTTGTCACATCTTAACCGCACAAGATGACAACCGATACAACAACATCAGAAAGCAGGCGTATTCAACGCTATTCTTTGGCTTTGCCGGCCAAGGTCGAGGTACAGCTTGATAAAAAGCATACATGGGAAGAAGTTACGCGTCTTGAGGATGTCTCAGCCTTTGGCGCTGCCTTTAAGCTGACAAAGCCGGTTAAAAGAGGCAGGCTTGTCCTTCTTAGTACACCGATGCCCCGCCAGCTTAGGTGCTATGATTATCTGGAGCCGCAATACAGGGTTTGGTCTCTTGTCAGGCGGTGCGTGCCCCTCGGAAATGAGCCTTCGAAGGAAACTTTCGCCGTAGGTGTTGCATTCATAGGTAAAAACCCTCCGCCTAGTTTCCTTGAGGATCCATCCAAGCTCTATGAAATTACCACTCGCGAGGACGGCGGCCTCTGGGAATTGAAAGAAGCCGACCCGATACCGGATGAGTCTAATCTGCCCAGCTATCTAAGGCGTCATACTCGCTTTGCCATACCTGAATCCTTGCTAATTGAAATGCTTGATGAAAATGGCGAGGTGATTGCGAGCGAGGTAACTGTTACGGAAAACATAAGTCTCGGTGGCGCAGCAGTTTTCACTTCATTCGAGGTTTCGACCGGCGCTTTTCTCCGTGTAAAAAGCGACAGGCACAATATCAGCATAATAGCAATTGTTAGAGGCCACCATCTAGGTGCGGATGGTATCGTACGCCTTCATCTTGAGTTTATTGACAGATATTTCCCGCTAGACGGTCTGGTAAATGAGGGCCAATAACCGTCAATGCCGCTGCCATAGAACGCTTGAAATTCAAAAACCTCACTATGTTGAAAAATCCACAATTCTGAACCCAAGGCAAACAATGTCCAGCACAATAGAATTACAAACCGAACCGCTTGAGGTTACTCATGCCGTCGCCTTGAACGCAGTTGTCAAAGGGCGGACAAGTGATTCCAGGCAATGGAAGGAAATAGCAGATGTTTCCGGATTGACTGCTACGGGAGCTACTTTTTTCCTTTCTAAAGAATGCCCGGTCGGGACACTGATTGCACTTATACTGCCTGTACCTAAAGAATTAAGGGCCTATGATAAAGAAAAAGAATTGTATAGGGTTTGGGGAGTAGTTCAGCACTGCCAAAAGACGCTTTCAGCCAATGATTGTGAAACGTTCCACATTGGTGTTGCATTCATCGGAAAGCATCAGCCCGACAGCTATAATGAAAACCCCGATCAATGCTACAAAATCTGCGGAATGACTGACGACGGTCTCTGGAGGGTAACAGAGGCAAAATCAGCTTATAAACAAAGACGCCATACAAGATTTCACGCAAACATCGAACATTACCTCGCAATCGTTGACAACAATCTCTTTCCAATCAAGGGTGAAAAAACCGTTTCAGAAAATATAAGTAAAAGCGGGGCAGCAGTTTTCACAGAAATGGAAATAAAAACAGGCGATCGGGTTAAATTCATCTGTGAAAAGTATGATTTTTCGGGTTTGGCCGTGGTTTGCAATGTACGATGTGGTGAAGATGGCCGCCAGCGGGTTCACTTAAACTTTGTTGATACTTACTTTCCCGTTGAGAAAATCAGGAATTTCACAAATCGAGTATCGGATAAATGAATTCAGCAATTGATTATTGCTCGAAAAATTCCAGCTCGAAAATTAGGCACTTTTCCGAATTTTGCGAATTTTATGAATTCCCGTATAATTCCCTGCCCGCCTGTTAAACAAATTTAATACCTACCTTTCTGTAATCAACCCAATTGCCGGCTTACGGCTTTTCATGAAATTAACTTGAGTAAACCATTGCATTTTAATATTTTAATCAATCTCATTAAAAACTAAGATTGGCTGCAAAACCAATCCTCTGTCATATCGCACCAGAGGACAAGGCCGCTCCATTTTTTGAATTTACTGTAAAATTTCTCGATTTGCTTGTCTGAGGCCTTTCGGCCCTTATTGTGCTTTTCTGCAAATTTTGCCCTGATCCAGGAGTCTATTGCAGGCCTGTCATAATGCCCTAAAAGTTTCAGCATATGATCTGCGGCATACGGACCAAAACCCTTGATACTAAGTAACTTTTTGCGTAACTCCTCGGTACTTATTTCGGGATCCTGCCATTCTTCCGGTTTTATACGCCCTGACGCCACACCTTCTGAAAACTCTATCAGATATGGAGCCCTGTAGCCCGCCCTGATTACCTCTCGCATGTACTTTTCACTCCTGGCAGCGATCGCCTCCGCTTTAGGAAAAGTCCTGTAATGTGAATTGACCACTGTTCCAAGGTTTTGGACAAGTTGAGTTACCATTACTTTGGTCAGGCTCCATGAGCAGTTAGTGGTACAGATAGTTTTTACTGCATCCTCGTAAATTGTTGCACTTCTTAGAAGCCTCCCTGCTCCGTATCTTTTGACCCATTCAAAACGTAAATCCCGGGCAATTATCCCGTAGAATTCCTCAAGGTTCTCGTCGGCCCTCAAAATGTGCAAAACTTTTTCTTTGATGGATTTTGCAATGCTTGATTTTTCTTTTCTTGCAACCTGATTCTCATTCTTTTTATTTGATTGGGCATCCAAACCATCTTTTGCGGCAGCAGCCGATCTCCTGCTCTGATTATCACCGCTTCTTACTTTGCTATTAGATCTCTTATTACGGTTAGAGCTATCAGGACCAATAATGGACTTTTGAAAAACGTGATTGAATGTATACTCAATTTTCAGCTTTCCTTTGCCCTCCCTGATGCGAACTGCAACTGCCGCTCCGCCTGCATCAAACGCATATTCCAGGATTTTTTTCTCTTCGTTAAAACTGAATGGCGGAAGCGAATACCAGCCGTGTCCGCAGACTGCCGTCAAAAAATTGAAATTTTCCCCGCAGCTGACACTCAGCGAGTCCCATTTTTGGCCAGGCGGGATCTCAGAGGCTTTGAGATTTTCTTTCATATTTTCAATATAACCTTTTCAGATAATCATTTTCGTTGAATAAAATCTACAGCACCGGTCGGCTACAAAACCAGTAGCCATAAATAGATCGTATTATTTAATAAAATCCATTGATAGTAACAGAATTTCAGACCTAAAACCTCACCTTTTCGTCTAAATATCGGTTCCCGAATTACTGTAAAAACCCCGTAATCAGAAAAAATACTGTTTATTATGTCAAAATGAAAAGTTTTCAAAGAATTCAATTCCTTTCAGAAATTTTTTTGCTATACTCTATTCGATTTTCACAATACTTCCCCAAAAGCAGCCTTCATTTGAAACTAAGTTAATTTTGAAGTTATCGAATAGAGCAAACAGATTGACAAACTTAATTTGGCTAACTTCTACCGCTCCATGATTGGCCGGAGGCACAAGATGAATACAAAAATCCCTATAAGAATCCTTCTTCTTATAACAATTCTCGGTCTTCAGTTTATTTCGGCAATGAGTCAATTTGACCCGGATATTGACCCAAACTCGCCCGAACCTGTTTTTCTAAGCATTCAGGGCCAGCCGAGGGCTTTCGCTTACCGTCCGGTTTCTACAAGGAAGTTCGGACTTACACTGCCTCCACAGGAAGTTTTTGCCCCCGGCACAAAGGCCGTTTTATTCGTAACAAACATCGAGCTTTTAGACGGAGAGGGGGCAAATGCTTTCCGGGTTTATGCTACTGATCCATTTGGAAGGGTTTACCGCTTTCCAGTCTTGGATTTGCGTCCGGCAGCCGACAGGCCAGGCGTTTGGGCGTTGACCGTTTTGCTTCGTGATGAGCTGAAGTATTGGCCGCAGCCACGCCTTGGGGATTTGAGCGTATCTATTTCATGGCGCGGACTAATCAGCAACAGCCTACTGCTTGGCTATGGAAACACCGGCGGCTTTGACCAGACAGATAAGCGTTTCAAGGCAATCTCGGTTTCTGATTTGCCGAAAAATACTCCGGTCAGGCAGCCGAACTACAATACCGGGATTAAAAACACCACTGATCTGCCCCAGTCAATCTCCTCCGGCGGAGATGCTGAAACTGATTATGCCGGGCCGAGATTTTCCGCTGACCGCCTTCGCTTTATGGAGCAGGCAACCTTCGGCCCGACACGTCAACTTGACACGATTTTAAGGCGAACGCAACTTGAAACATGGATAAAACTACAGTTCGAGGAGCCTTATCCATCGCCTACCAATCCCTATCCGGATTTGCCTCTTAAATCTACCAATCAGGATGATGCAACACTTGGCTGCGGAATGTTTGACTCAAGCACCGCAGAATACAGGAATTGCATTCGCACTTACTACTCGATGTATCCAGTCCAGAAATGGTTTTTCAAAGAGGCCTTTTACGGCGATGCGCAGCTAAGGCACAGGGTGGCCTGGGCTCTTTCCCAAATCTGGGTAGTCTCCGGCGTAGATACGCAGCAATCTAGCTGGATGCTCGAGTACTTCAAAATCCTGGCAAAAAACGCTTTCGGTAATTACAGGGACCTGATGCGGGAAATGACTCTCAATCCAGCTATGGGTAATTACCTTGATATGGCCCGGAGTACCAAAAATAATCCCAACGAAAACTACCCGCGGGAGATTTTACAGCTTTTCACAATCGGGCTGTTTCAGTTGAATAACGATGGCACACTAAAACTTGACGCAAACAATAATCCGATCCCAACCTACGACCAAAACACGATAAATAACTTTACCAAAGTATTTACAGGCTTTACTTTTTGCAACGTTGGATGCCCCAATTCAGCTCCCGGTATCGTTAATTACAAAGACCCGATGGTGCTTACCAATACTAACAATCATGACCTGACGGCAAAAACCCTTCTGAATTATCCGGGCGCACCAAATCCAACCATTGCGGCTTGTACTGGTTGTACCGGTTCGGCTATCACCAACTACGCTTACGATTCTTTGGATAAAACGCTTGATAATATTTTTTATCACCCGAATGTAGGGCCTTTTATCAGCAAGCAGTTAATACAGCATCTCGTAACCAGTGATCCTTCGCCTGCCTATGTTGCCAGAGTGGCGGCTAAATTCAATAACAATGGCTTTGGAGTCCGAGGGGACATGAAAGCCGTTATTCTTGCGATTCTGATGGATCCCGAAGCTCGCGGCAATGTCAAAACAGACCCAAACTTTGGCAAATTGCGCGAGCCGGTGCAGTTCCTGACAAATCTTTTCAGAAATATCGGAGTAAAAGGAGCGAATCAAACCGGCCTTAGCGATGGCGTAGTCAATGGACAGACAAACAACATGGCCCAAAATACTTTCAATTCGCCAACCGTTTTCAATTACTATCCTCCGGATTTCGTCGTCCCCGGAACATCGCTTATAGGGCCCGAATTTGGTTTGATGACGACCGGTACGGCAATTTCCAGAGCAAATTTTGTAAATACCATGGTTTTCAATCAGATAGGTATAAGCGAGACGGCGCCGAATGGCACCTCGCTTGATTTTTCAGAATTGCAAGCTTTGGCTGCTTCTGACCCAACCGGTGCTTTGCTGGTTGATACATTGAACCAAAGGATGCTGCACGGCACGATGTCTCAGCAGATGAGATCAGCCATCCTGACTGCCGTAACTGCCATTGCCAGCTCAAACCCGCTGCAGCGGGCAAAGCAGGCTGTTTATCTTGTTGCAACCTCGTCGCAGTTTCAGGTTCAAAGATAAAGGTTTAAGGTACAAGGGTAAATGCTTTTTTGACAAATTTTTGGCTTACTATTCGAGCCGCTTGAAGTTCTTTTGTAGTTATTTTGAAGAAAAAAACCGGTTTAATGGCGACCAACTCAGGCCATAACAAACAAGTTTGATAATTTTTTAGTTCAGGCTAATTAGCCCATAGGAGGCAATGATGAAAGAAAGCAGACGAGAATTCTTAAGACGGACGGGATGTGCCCTTGGCATGGCAGCCCTGGCAACACAGATGGAACATCTCGGCCTGGTAAGTGCTCTAGCCCAGCGGTCTGTTTATCGGCCAAATTTTCAACCACAAGACCTTACGGCTGACACCGGCTACAAAGCGCTTGTCCTGGTGTATCTTTCAGGAGGGGTTGATGGTAACAATCTTGTCATTCCGAATCATAACAGCACTACAGTCAGCAATTACAGTGCCTACTCTGCTGCCAGATCTGTTCAGGGGCTTGCCGTTGACCAAAGCCAGCTGCTTCCTATCACAGTTCCGCGCATGGGCGGCCTCACCTATGGGCTTCATCCCCTGCTTGGGCCAGTCTCAGGCGGGGTAAACAATGGTATTTACGAGCTTTGGGGGCAGGGGAAAATGGCAATTGTTACCAACGTGGGTACCCTTGTCCGCCCAATGACTAAAACACAATACCAAAATGGTTCAGTACAAAAGCCTTATCAGTTATTCTCGCACTCAGATCAGGTTGCTCAATCACATACAAGCGTTTCCAGCACTCAGGCTTTCACCGGCTGGGGCGGCCGCATATCTGATAAAATGAGCCTTTCCAGCAATCCTAATGCATTGATTCCGATGATAACCTCGA
>DATLZX010000063.1:0-7734 GCA_035573795.1 Pyrinomonadaceae bacterium
TTGCTTTTAGCCTTGACTGCCGTAGGGCAAGGCGCGCATCGCTTAGCCAATGGCCACCTGAAAATCGGCATTTCATCACTGCTTTATAAAAAGCTGGATTATATTCCGAAACATGAGATTGACAACGCGATCTATCAGGCAGCAGCGAGATGGTCAGCGGCCGCTAATCTCACCCTAGAGTTTTATTTTGACGGTGAAAGGCTTGCGAGTCCCTCCAAGGGAAAGGGCGACGGAAGCTCCGTTATCACCATTTCAGACAATCTACAGCCGGACAATCCATATACATCCGCCGAATCGCCTGCCGGCACCAGAATTTTTCTCTCATCAACCGGTGAAATCAAAGAAGCGGACATAGTGTTGAACGAAAATGTAAGGTTCTCGACGAATTTTGCACCTCAAAGCTTTGATCTTCAATCAGTACTACTTCATGAGTTTGGGCATTTGATCGGATTGGGGCACAGTTTTGTCCGCGGGGCTGCGATGTACCGAGCAGTTACGCCGGTAAGCATTTTGGGTGAAAAGAAAAGACTCGAGCTTACAGATGTTGATTTATCTCAGGCAAGATCAATTTATGCAGCCCTGAATACAGGTGATAATTGCTGTGGTGAAGTTGTAATTGAGGTTCCAAAATATTTGGCAGGCAAAAGATTGCAGGTATGGCTGGAAAATGAGGACGGAAAGGTGATTGCAGCAAAATATATTGACCCCAGAAGCAATCGTATTGGCGGGCTTAAAGCGGGTAATTATAAATTATTTGCCCAATCGCCGGAGGAAGGCTATTTTTGCCAAAGGCCGGCGTTGGTTGAGATCTATCCACAGCAAGTCATAAGCGCTCAGCTGAATACGGTGATTGCTCAACCCTTTAGTGAAATTGACCTGATAGGAAAGGATGGAGTTTTAGGTGAGTCTGCTTTGATATTGGGATCAGAGGGGTTGTTCAAGATACACTTGGCATTGATGGGAGAGCCAATCAACGTAGCTGAAATAAATACCTCCAGCAGTTGGATAAAAAGCAAGTCAAAGCCTTTTTTATCAAATATTTTCAATACAAAAGAAAAGATTGTTAGTGCTGAACTGCTCGTAGAAAAGGCCGCACCAACCGGGCTTTACAGTATCAGTTTGACGCTTGTCGACGGCAGGCAAGTTTATCTTCCGGGTGTACTAGACCTTCAGTTAAATGAGTGATTTTCTTCAATCCAGCACAATATTTTACGAAACCTTAAAAATCGAGAAATCTGAAAATCCTAAAACCTGGAAACTTTCTAATCCTGAAAAAATTTTTGCTCTGTTAGCCCGGCCTTGAGGGGCTTTATAAATTTGCATTTTATTCTTAAAAATGCATAATTTTAGCGTTCACCTCCCCGGTGAACGTCGGACCGCATGGGGTGAGGACTTGTGGTCCGGTGGGGCGACGGTGTGGGAGACGTCGCCCTGTTTTATTGAATTTTCGTAAAGTTAACAAAGATAAAGGCTTTTTGCAGCGATAACAGATTTGCTAAGATGGATTCGGGCGGTTATATTAGGAATTTATCTTAAGGGTTTTTTAAGTTTACGCCCGACGATTTTATAGATTGCTGTGAATTCGGCAAGACAAATATCTTAAATAAAAGCAAGGCTTTAGCCGTGGACGCAGTTAGAATCGAGCGTCCACGGCGATTTTCTTTTTTTCAAAATGGCTTTAAGCATTCGCGGACGCCTGTCACGCTGGCTTTATGAGGGCGTTCAAGAAATAGAAGGCCCTCACGAAAAAGAGGGAAGGCACCATACACATCCCTGGTGGAAGGTGATGTGTCTTACTGGCGTTGATTATTTTTCCACATTGGGTTACCAGCCAGGCATAGCTTTTCTAGCCGCTCAATATCTCTCTCCGATAGCAACGTTAATCCTTGTTTTACTGACACTTTTCGGCGCATTCCCTGTTTACAGGCGAGTTGCGAAAGAAAGCCCGCACGGCGAAGGCTCGATAGCAATGCTGGAAAAGCTGTTTTCTCGTTGGACGGGAAAGCTGTTTGTCCTGATACTGCTTGGGTTTGTAGCAACCGATTTCGTCATCACCATCACACTTTCTGCTGCTGACGCAACCGCTCACATACTCGAGAATCCATTTGTCGAAGGGAAGTTTCATTTTCTCGAGCACCCGGTGATAGTTACTCTTGTCCTGATTTCGCTGCTGGGAGCCGTTTTTCTGAAAGGTTTTCGCGAAGCAATCGGGATCGCAGTCTCACTAGTAGTTGTCTACTTGATTTTGAACCTGATAACGATTTCAGTAGGCATCTTTCACATAATTGACCATCCTGAATTACTGAATAACTGGGAAAGGGCATTGTGGGAAACAAGGCTTCCAAATGGCTGGGGCGGCGTTATTGCAATCTTGGCGCTTTCTTTGATTGTCTTCCCAAAGCTTGCTTTGGGACTTTCGGGTTTCGAGACTGGCGTTGCAGTCATGCCACTCGTAGAAGGCCCGAGGCGGATAGAAAACACCAGAAAATTGCTCTTTACAGCAGCCATTATCATGAGCTTTATGCTGATGGGAAGCTCTGTGGTTACCAGTGTAATAATCCCGCCGAAAGAGTTTTGTCCCAGGGTTGACTGCACTTTGAAAACGCAAATTAGTGAGGTGCCTGACTTTTGCTCCTGCAGCAGCGAGGAAACCGCAAATGGTGTAATACGTGATACCGGAAAAGCCAATGGACGCGCGCTTTCATATTTGGCCCACCTTTATCTTGGCGAATTTTTCGGCACTATCTATGACGTCAGTACGATCCTGATACTATGGTTTGCCGGCGCCTCGGCCATGGCCGGATTGCTGAATATCGTGCCGAGATATCTGCCAAGATACGGCATGGCTCCGGAATGGGCTCGTGCTACCAGGCCATTAACTCTTGTTTTTACAGGAATTTGCTTTGCAGTAACGGTGATTTTCGAAGCAAGTGTTGATGCACAGGGCGGAGCCTATGCTACTGGCGTTTTGGTGTTGATTTCGTCTGCCTCGATAGCAGTTACGCTGTCGGCTTTCCGCAGGCAAAGTATCTGGCGATTTGCCTATCTATTAATTTCGCTTATTTTTATCTATACGACTATAACCAATATTTTCGAGCGTCCGGATGGAATCAAGATAGCATCGCTTTTCATCATCGGGATCATTCTTTCATCGTTCATTTCCAGAGCGATGCGTTCGACCGAGATCAGGATTGATTCTATCGAGCTCGACGACAAAGCTGCCGAATTCATCAACGAAATCAGCTCCGAAGGAGAAATACGCATTGTTACCAACCGTAGGGAAACAGGTGATGTTACGGAATACCGTTTCAAGGAACACGAAAAAAGGGTTGATAACCACATTCCCTCGACGGATCAGATTATCTTTTACGAAGTCGAGACCGGCGATGCCTCAGAGTTCAAGGGCAAATTGAAGATTCGGGGTATAGAAATTGATGGTTACAAGATTTTAAGGACTGAGGCACCGGCTGTTCCCAACGCAATTGCGGCTTTCCTTCTCTATCTGAGAGACAAGACGGGAAAAATACCGCATGTTTACTTTGGTTGGAGCGAGGGAAACCCCATAATGTATCTGGCAAGGTATATACTACTTGGTGAGGGAGACACCGCTCCGGTTACAAGAGAAATTTTAAGACAAGCCGAGCCTGACCCTGAATTAAGGCCAAACGTTCATGTGGGAGGTTGAAAAGCTTCAGGTTCGAGTAAAGAAGGATTAAGCTTAAGAAAGCAGGTACGACAATAAACCGGCCTGCCCTGCGATGGGTAAAAAGGAACTGTCGTAAGTTTACGGCAGCTGGCACAGGTAACCGTAACCTCAATACGTTGTTTGAGGCCCGAAGACTGGGCAGCCTCGATAGCTGCGATTCTCTCGTTTTTAGCTTTTTTGCAAGGCTTGCATCTTTTCGGTGGATTTTGAAGATTCTTATCTTTGAAAAAAGCCTGTTCGCCTGCCGTCCAGATGAATTGCTGGCCACAGTCAATGCAATTTAATAGCATGTCGTTAAATTCTGCATCGGTTGGCTCCTGATTGTTTAGGGCAGGTTGAACTCCGCCATAGTCTGTATGTTTCATATCAACTCCAAATGCCTGTTTACATTTTGGTTAAAATATGAAAGGGCACCAATCCACAGACAGTACCCGAAAAAATGATTATCCGACCCGAATCTGAATTCGTGATCTTTTGACATGAATCAGATTCAGGAATTTCAACGTTTTATCAAAAAAATTTGTGGGAGCTGCCCACTGTATTGAAATGGGACACCAGAGGGCAACGGGCAAGTATATAACACAATCCTTTATTAGCAAAATAAAAAATTAGGAAAATTTTGGAAATTTGAAAAAAATATGAAGGTTCTGGTAATTGGAAGCGGTGGAAGGGAACACGCAATCTGCGAGGCATTTTCATCCGACTCGAAAGTTCAAAAAATCTTTTGCATCCTCGGAAACGCCGGGATCAGTACAGTTGCCGAATGTGTAGCTATCAAGCCAGAGGATATTTCCTCAATAGCCGAGTTTGCAGAGAAGAACGGAATCGAGATTACTTTTGTCGGTGGTGAGGGGCCGCTGGCTGCCGGCATTGTTGATGAATTTTCAGGGCGAGGGCTTCCAATCGTCGGGCCGAGCAAATCAGCCGCAAGGCTTGAAACAAGCAAGGTATTTGCAAAGGATTTTATGAAAAAATACGGAATACCAACTGCGGAATACTTTGCAGCAAATTCCACGGCAGAAGCTATCAAATGCGTGCGAAGCAAAGAGCAATGGAAGGATTCTGCCGGGATTGTGGTAAAGGCAGACGGCTTGGCAGCTGGCAAAGGCGTCGTAGTAACAAGCAATCAGCAAGAAGCAGAAATTGCTATTAACACATTAGAGAAAATTGCAGGCTCCGAGGCCTCGAGGCGAATCGTTCTAGAAGAAAGATTAGAAGGCAAAGAGCTGTCTTTACTGTTATTTACAGACGGCGACTCCTATTCACTTATGCCGCCTGCAAGAGATCATAAACGGTTAAAAGATGCAGACTGTGGACCAAATACAGGCGGCATGGGCACGATAACTGACAGTTCCCTGATTGATGAGCCGACGCTAAAAGTTATTGAGGAAAAAATTGTAAAAAGGACATTGGAAGGGGCAAAAAACGAGGGGTTGGATTACAAAGGAATTTTGTTTATCGGCCTGATGCTAACCAAAGACGGACCAAAGGTTTTGGAATATAATGTCCGTTTTGGTGATCCGGAAACTCAGTCAATCCTTGTCAGGCTGGATACTTCGCTACTTGAAATTTCCAAAGCAATTTTAGACAAAAGCCTATCCAAACTCAGCATTGACTGGAAACAGGGAAGCTCCGCTACAGTGATACTTGCGGCCGAGGGCTACCCCCAAAATCCAAGAAAAGGCGACAAAATCGAAGGTCTGGAGGCTGCAAACAGGCTTGATGGGATAAATATTTTTCATTCCGGGACCGCTTTTGATGAGAGCGGAAATTTTATTACTGCCGGAGGAAGAGTCCTAGGAGTTACAGCCTGCGGAGAGAACCTTGATGAAGCACTTGCAAGAGCTTACGGAGCGGCTCATTTGATCAACTGGCCAGGTATGCAGATGCGTAATGATATAGGCCGGGCCACCGCAGGCTAAGTACTTATCCGGAAAAGATTTGCATTGAATCAGCAAACTATTTATTTTAAAAAAGTTTATGATCTGAAAAACGGTTTAGTAATTGACCAAACTGTTGTAAATAAGTTGCAAAATTTTAAAAATGACGGCATTCATCGAAATGCAAAAGATTTTCCAATGTTTTGAAAAACTCCTATCAATTCAATTGATTAGTACGATTTCAATTTTTCCCTGTAAATCCCGTAATAAGACAAAATCTCATTTAGTGAATCGCCGCCGAACTTTTGTCTAAAGGCATCTGCCAAAATTATGGCTGTCATGGCTTCGCCGATTACTGCAGCGGCCGGGACTGCGGTAATATCTGAGCGTTCAAATGCAGCCGGGGATGTTTCATGAGACAAAATGTCAACTGATTCCAAGGGTTTACGCAGGGTCGAGATTGGCTTCATATATCCGCGGATGCGCAGCTCTTCTCCGTTTGTAATTCCTCCTTCGAGCCCGCCTGCCCGATTTGTTTTCCGGGAATAGCCAAACGGTTTTGCTTCGTCATAGACAATCTCATCGTGAGCCTCAGAACCGAACCGAGCGGCATTTCTGATAGCCTGGCCTATTTCTACAGCCTTCACAGCATGGATAGACATGATTGCCTGAGCAAGACGGCCGTCTAGCTTTTCCTGCCAGGAAGTGTGCGAGCCGAGCCCAGGGATAAGACCGCGGCAAACGACTTCGAAAACTCCGCCAAGAGTGTCTCCGCGCTCTTTAGCTTCGTCAATCAGATTTATCATCCTGGCTTCAATGGCCGGGTTGACGCAGAAGAGGCGGCTATCCGGATTGATTGAAGAGATTTCTTCCCAGGCTGCTTCAATTGGTTCCTCCGGAACGGATCCGATTTTGGCAACATGGCTTTTAATAACAATGTCGAATTGTTCAAGAAATTGCTTTGCTAAGGCACCGGCAGCTACTCTTGCAGCAGTCTCTCTGGCGGATGCCCTTTCTAAGATATCGCGAAGATCGCTTGCACCGAATTTTTGGCCGCCTGCAAGGTCAGCATGCCCCGGCCGTGGGCGTGTGAGCTTACGTTTTTGTTTGACATCATCGGGTTGATCAATTGGCGACATAATGTCCTGCCAATGAACAAAATCACGGTTTTCAATGAATAAAGTTACGGGCGAGCCAAGCGTTCTACCGTGCCGGATGCCGGAGTAGATTTCAGCTTTGTCGGACTCTATTTTCATCCGCCCGCCGCGTCCGTAGCCCTGCTGCCGCCGCCATAATTCAAAATTAATAGCTTCTAGGTCAATAGGTAAGCCGGCAGGCAAGCCTTCTATGATGACTGTCAACCCTCGTCCGTGAGATTCTCCAGATGTAGTAAAACGAAAAAACATTGTTTGTTCTAATTAACTTTGTTGATTATGGTTAAAGAAATTTAGCTGTTGAAAATAAATAACTTGATTCACCTGAAATCAAGTTTTAGTGGATTGCCAATTCCGCTCAAAAAATCTATTGAATTAGATATATTCAATAAAGGGCATTTATGCATTTGTTGGATTTAATTTAGTCCTATTGAAGATTATCAGTCCGATGCTCGAAATTATCAAAAGCCCGCCCAGCATTGATTGCAAGTTGAGCTGCTCATCCAAGAATATCGCACCGAAAATAACGGCAATGAATGGCGTAACCAGAGAAATCATCATGGCTTTTGTGGATTCAACCTGCCTGAGCAGCCAATAGTAAAGCCAGAAGGCGCCGATTGTCCCGACAACAGAGAGATAGAGCAGCGAAAATATAACCGGGAACGTAAATTTATCGAAAGACGGCAACCCTTCGAATAGCAGAGAATAGATGACGATCGGAATAAGCCCAATCAACATCTGCGTAAAAAGTGTTGCTGCCGGGTCAATCGGTTTGCCTTTAGCTTTTACCAGAACTGAGGAAAATGCTGCTGCGAAAGCCCCTACAACGATGGCGAAAGATCCTGCAAGGGCGGCGTAATTATCAATTGACAATTGTTCAAGAAAAATTACCGCCAGGCCAAAAAGACCCAGAAGTATTCCAAGTAATTTCCTAAAGGTAATTTTTTCTTGCGGAAGATAGATTCTTGCGGCGATCAGGCCGAAAACCGGTATA
>DATLZX010000064.1:0-4377 GCA_035573795.1 Pyrinomonadaceae bacterium
AACTACGTACCATTTTTTCTTTTCTGAGAGCCCTTTTCCGCTCGGGATGTATGTACTCATAATGCCCGTAAGTTTAGTTATTTCGCAAAAAACGCGAACTGACAGAGTATCGAAAAATCATTTTTCAGTCAAGGCTGGATGCGGGCTGTTTGCCTATGTAAGTCGGATTGAAAATAAAGGTGCTTTATTTTCAATAATTATGAGGAAAAGCTACATCCTAAAGCGATCAAACTTCATCAACTATGAGCTTTAAGTTACAGGATAAAATTAATAATTCTTGATATATGAAAATTATCCGCCGGTTTTATCTAATAAAATGATTTATGCCGCAATTACCGAAGCGGTGTACAAAAATAATCCGATCAGGGTCTTGGCATCTTCAATCTCGCCATTTTTAGCCATTTCAAGAAGCTTTTCCTGTTTATAGTATTCTATCGTAAGGAATTCGTCGTCTTCCAGTTTTTGAATCGAATCGGACAGACCGGTTGCACAGAAAATATACATCTTTTCATCAAGAAAACCCGGTGAAACGAAGAATTCGCCTAGAAGTTTCATTTGCGAGCAGGTTACGCCGATTTCTTCTTCCAACTCCCGAACCGCAGCACTCAAAGGATCTTCGCTTTGGGCTACGGTGCCGGCAGGCAATTCCAACAAAAATTTGCCTACTGCGTGGCGATACTGTCTAACCAAAGCGATTGTTTCGTCATCAAATACCGGCAGGATTACTGCGCTGCCCGGATGGTGTATTATCTCGCGTTCATACTGTTTATTGTCCAGTTCAATTCTGTCCAGAGTAACTGAAAAGATGCTGCCCTTATAAATTGGTTTTGAAAAAATAAGTTTGTCCATGTCTTCGAGGTCAATTTTTTCAGTTTACTATAAGTTTACTCATTAAATCTGAAAGAAGTTCGGGTTTGAATTCATAAACAAGGCATTTATTAACATTAAAAGACAGGCACGTATTAAATTGCATGCGCTCAGGTTAAAATACAGGTGCATAGTAAGATATTGTCTTGTAAAATGTTGCAAGATCTGAAATAAATACAATCTTGGAAGTCGTAAAAATTTCGATATTCGGTGGGTAAAAATGACACATTATCGCATCGGGCTTGGGGTTTCAGGAGGAATTGCTGCTTACAAAGCGATTGAGGTAATGCGACTGCTACAGAAGAAGGGCTGCAGCGTGTCTGTAGCAATGACCGAACATTCCGCTCAGTTCATATCGCCCCTGACATTCCGTGCACTGACAAAAGAGCCCGTCATAGTAAATGACTACGACCCACAAAATCCCGATCCAATTGCCCATATCAATTTTGCGCAGAATATAGACTTGTTGCTGGTTGCTCCTGCAACGGCAAATATAATCGCAAAGTTTGCCAATGGCATTGCGGATGATTTTCTTTCGACGGTTTACCTGGCCTGTCCGGCACCGGTGCTGGTTGCACCCGCAATGAACACTGTGATGCTTAATCATCCGGCTACGTTGCGCAATCTCGAGAGGCTTAGAGCCGATGGCGTGGGCATAATCCATCCTGAATATGGAATGCTGGCTTGCGAAACTATCGGCGACGGAAAACTGGCTGCAGTCGAAGAAATTGTTGAAACCGCACTCACTTTCATTACTGAAAAGCAAGGATCGACAAAAAAAAACGAATCAGCTCCTCAGACAATAGACGGCTTGCCCGGGGCAAGAGACCTCGCAGGTGAAAAAGTGCTGCTTACAATTGGTGCGACAGTTGAGGCAATTGATCCGGTAAGGTATATCTCCAATCACTCCAGCGGGAAGATGGGATTGGCTCTGGCAGAGTCAGCCCAAAGGCGCGGGGCACAGGTCAGGGCAATCGTTGGAAAGGTTTCATCCTCAGCACAGTTCGGTTTTGAAACCATAAAAGTCGAATCGGCAGAAGAAATGTATCGCGCTGTGGAAAAAAATTTCGACTGGTCAACGATATTCATTGCTGCAGCAGCCGTTGCCGATTATCGGCCCAAATCGGCTGCAGACAGCAAGATCAAAAAAAACGGGAAAGGAAACCTTTTGCTCGAACTCGAAGAAACTGTGGATATACTGAAAAGCGTCTCGAGCAAAAAAAGCACGGGACAGCTTATAATTGGCTTTGCCGCAGAAACAAATGACGTTCTGGAAAATGCCCGTAAAAAAATGTCTGCAAAATCGCTTGATATGATCGTTGCCAATGATGTCAGCCGAAGCGATATAGGCTTCGGAAGTGAAGAAAACGAAATTACGATAATTAGCCCCACAAATGAGATACATTTTGGCAAAATGAAGAAAAGCCTACTTGCCGAAAAGATCCTGGACGAGATAGTAAAATTGCGCAAAGTCTAAAAAAACAGTAGAAAACTTTGAGCAGCCTAGATCAATCAGTAATGTAAATTGCTGAAGAGTCAACTGCCGCAAAGTTGGATTAAGATGCTGCAGTTAGCTTAAGGGCAGATTTTTAGAAAATAATCCTGTCTACATAAGGCTCTTCGAAAAGTCCTGTTTTAGTCTCTCAAGAAATTCCGTCGGCCATTTTCAAATCTGCCTCTAGTTTTCGGATTTTATAATGATAGATTTTTCCTAGTTGATTATTTTGATGCAATTCGCTGAATAGTTCGTAAGCTGATTGAAGCATTGATTTTGCTTCAGTTAATGTTTCAGCCTTTTTCTGACGCAAGTACTGGGCAATCAAAGCCTTGCCAATTTTCTCCTGAGAGAGGGCAAGTAAAACTCTGATCTGCTGGCTGCGGTTGATTTCGGACATTTTCTCTGCAAAATTTTTGCCTTTTCTGTAGTAGATCAAGGCATCGTTTATTTTATTTTGCTTGAGTAAGAGATCTCCAAGGTTGTTGTAAGTAAGATGAGCTTGTTTTAGAAATTCGAAGTTGGTAGGGTCCTCCTCAGTGATTTTCTCCAGGATTTCAAGGGATTTTTTATTGGCATCAATCGCTAGCAGAAAATTATTCATCGAGGCTCTGGCAAAGGCCAGATATTGATAGCATTCGGCTATATCACGTTTTGCCTCAGCATTTTTCGGGTCCTGCCGCGAGGCGTTAACCATATAATCCAAAGACTTTTGAATCAAGGGAATACCTTCATTTCCCTTGCCGTTTCTGGCCAATGCCGTACCAAGGTTGATTTCTGTTGCTGCAATATATCGTTCATATACTTGATTGTTCGGAAAATCTCTTTTGAGGTCGTAGGAGAGGTCAACCGAAAGTTTATGCAGCCTTTCAGCTTCAAGGTAGAGGTTTTTTATTTCTTCATCTACACTTGAATTATCAGCCTCGCTTTTTTCCCTGAGATAATCTGCCTGATATTCAAGCCTGGTCCCCAGCCGCTGTGCTGTAGAAGTATAAACCCTGCGCAAATTTTCATCCTGAGGGTTCTGCCGATAAAGCTTTTCGGCTTCAATCAGGCATTGCCTGAATAGTTTGATGGCTTCTTCGTGCCCCCCATCGAATTCGGCAGAATCGCCCAAAATTTGATAGCTACGGACAAATGAAATTTCGTCCTGCAGGTTTGCAGAGCCAGAATTGATTATTAACCTTGAAGTTTCATAATGCTTCTCAGCAAAGCTTTTAGCCTCGGCCCATTGATCCTGGCGGACCAAAGAACTGGTTATCGAACGATAGGCTTCGCGTAAATCTCTTTTATACTGGATGTTGTCAGGGTATTTATTTGTGAGTTTTTCCAGTATGTCAACAGCTTTCTTATAACTTTCCGTTGCTCCTTGTGTGTCTCCAAGATTAGCTCTGTAGGTCTCACCCTGGACATTGCCGATTCTGATGTAAGAGAGTGCAAGTTCGTCCATGAGTTCGGGCCTGTCCTGTGCATTTTGTGAAAGCCGGTCAAGGTAATCTATTGCATCCTTGACGAGCATCTCGCGAGTTTCAGTCGAGCCGGGAAGTGCTGCGATTGCATCATGGTATTTGAAAACGATTTTGTTAGCTAATTGTCTTACATCCTCAAACCTTCTTTCTGAGATTTCTCTTTCTACTCGTGCCAGGTAAGCCTGCCAGGTTGCAATACCGATGCCTGCAATAAGACTCAAGAACACCAAAGCAGCAGAGGCAACGGCAATCTTGTTTCTTTTGATAAACTTTGTTGTTCGATAGCGAAGGGTTGCCGGCCTGGCAGATACAGGCTGTCCGCTAAGGTATTTTTCGATATCCTGCGCGAAAAGCTCGACAGATTGATAGCGATTATCAGGCTCTTTTCTGAAGGATTTGAGGACTATATTGTCCAGATCGCCCTTTAGCTGAGACGCTGAAAACGGCGGAAGCTTAAGTGGCCGTGCAGTTTTGGCTGCTGCTTGATTGAAACCGTTTCCGGCTTGCCGGCCAGTGGATTCTGCCTCGGATTTACCGAATTTTCTG
>DATLZX010000065.1:0-3074 GCA_035573795.1 Pyrinomonadaceae bacterium
ATGACGGCGAAGAGAGAAATTCCTCTGGAGCCGTTAAAGATTCTGCTGAGCCAAGCGATGGATCAACCCGGGACAGAGAGCCCAAAAATGATAACACCAAGCCGAAAGAAGATTCAGCAAGCAAAAAAGAAGATAAAAGCGGCGATCAGGCAATTTTCAACAGGCTCGATCTGATTACAGAGCGAGGAGTAATTTTAATAAACGTGCCGCCGAGCGAGGTTATGAGCGATCTGAGAGAGCGGCCGCTAACTGAAGCAGCCAAGGCGATAATCCGCAGCGGCGATTCGATATTGACTGAAGCCATTAGAAGAGCAAGCCCGAAGTATTTCGGCGATTATACGAAAACCCTTCCACCGCTTAAACTGCCGCCTGAAATCAACAGGCAAAATCTTCAACCCGCTTCTCAAAATAACCCCAGGCCAACTGTTGCCTTGATATCTATTGCAGATGATAACGGCAAGGTGAGGAGCGATGTCTCGGCTGATGACCTTGTCATTGAGGAACGCTCACAACCACGAGCAGTCAAATGGGTAAAGCCTTCGACTACGCCTGTAAATCTTGTGTTGCTTTTAGATGTATCAGGCAGTGTAGAAAATTACGTTAATTTCATCAGAAAAGCAGCAAGGGCTTTTATTGAAACGGTCGAACCAAGGGACAGGATAGCATTAGTCATCTTCAATGATGATGTGAAAGTATTGAGCGGCTTTACCAGGGACAAGAAAAGGCTTTCCGAAAGCCTTGATACATTCGATGCCGGCGGTGCAACTGCATTTTATGACGCAATTGGTTTTGTTCTGGGCGATATTATCAGGCCGCTCAAGGGTGAAAGGACGGCGATCGTTATATTATCTGACGGAGATGATAACAGGTCATTTATTCCGTTCGAGGCTCTGGTTGGAAGTATTAAAGAGAGCGGCTCGGTTATTTTCCCTTTGTACGTTCCCTCTGCATTGATTGCGTCATCTGCAAACGATCCGCTGGCATGGCTTGACCCCTTGAGATCTAGATACATCGGGCGAGGGCTGACCTCTCGGGCCGAAAGTGAAGGCAAGAGGCTGGCTGAAGTTTCTGGCGGGAAGTACTATTCAATCGAGCGTTTGAGCGAGATACAGGGTGCTTATGATGATATAGTGTTCAGGCTGCGCTCGGGTTTTGAAGTGGCCTTTGATTCCACGCTTCCGATAATGCCGGGAGGGAAACCGTCGCCATTGCTCAAAATCAGGACACATAATAAGAACGAACGAGTCGAGATTGAGCAAGTAAGGCCGGAAAATTGATTGAACTAGCTTTTAACCAAGCGCTAAGAGGATTTTTTGTAAAGCAAAGACATTTATAAAGCGAGGCCGATTAAGCTTCAGATAATTGTCCTTAATTACACCGTAAGACAAAGAAAATGAAGAAGTTAAAACGAAAACAAGGTAAAGCAGGCAATAAAATGCCTGCAAAATAACTGCATTATGCTTATTGCATAATTACTGACCGGCCGGCTTGGCAACATTGATTAAAAGCTCCTGAGGTTGAAGTTTTATATTGGCGGATATCTTTTTATGGGTCTAGGCAAGCATTTCGAGGCTGAGGAGCTCGAGCGGCGTCCGGCGACAGTTTCCGAGCTGAACGAGCAGATAAAAATTCAGCTTGAAAGAGGGTTTGCAACAGTCTGGGTTGAGGGTGAAATAACTAATTTCCACTCTGCAAGCTCCGGCCATTGGTACTTTTCTTTGACGGACGGACAGTCTTTAATCAAAGCGGCCTGCTTTCGCGGACAAAATTTCAGGATAAAATTCAAACCCAGCGATGGCTTAACCGTGAGGTGCCGCGGCAGAGTGTCAGTATTCGAAAAACGCAGCGAGTATCAGTTGATAGTCGAATCGCTGGAACCGGTCGGCGAGGGCGCCCTTGCCATAGCTTTTGAACAGATCAAGGCAAGGCTTTCAGCCGAGGGGCTCTTTGATTCGAACCTGAAAAGAGCAATTCCCAAGTTTCCAAAGCGCGTTGGCATAATTACCTCGCCTACCGGAGCAGCAATTCATGATATTTTGAATGTGCTTACCAGAAGGGTTCGCGGTATTTCAATAATGCTTATACCGACTCTGGTGCAGGGTGAACAGGCTGCCGATCAGATTGTCCGCGCCATTGTGGTTGCGAACAGATACAACAAACAGGCAAAGCAGAGCAGTAAAATAGACGTGCTGATAGTTGGCCGCGGCGGCGGCTCTGCAGAGGATCTTTGGGCGTTTAATCAAGAGGAGGTCGCACGCGCGATAAGGGCTTCAGAAATACCGATAATTTCAGCTGTCGGCCACGAGATTGATTTTACAATTGCCGATTTTGCGGCTGATTTAAGAGCTCCGACTCCTTCCGCTGCTGCCGAGCTGGTAGCGACCGCTGAGGCTGAGATAAGCGAAAAGCTATCCCGGCTTGAAAATCACTTGAAAAGCAGTATCAGGTTGAAAATCAGCAGGGCAAAAGAACAGGTGCATATGCTTGCGCCTGAGGTTGCCTTTTTGGAAACAAAGGCGAATATAAACAGTCTGAAAGAGCATCTCAACGGCCTGGCAAGAGCTCAAATTACCTCAATCGAAAGAAAATTGCGGGATGCAAAAGCAGGCCTTTTGAAAATTTCTTCCCTGCTCTCGCCACAATATATGCAGGCGAAGGTAAGAATTGACCGCCGCCGGCTCGATTTCGTAAGTTTTCGTGCCCGTGCGGCTGCCCCGAGGAAGCTGGTTAATTCAAGGGAAGCCCTTGAGCGGATAGCTGCCCGGCTCGAATCGCTTTCGCCGCTTTCAGTTCTGACGCGTGGTTATTCAATTGTCCAGAAAGAGAACGGCACCATTGTAAGAAGCACAAAACAGGTGGATAAAAATGAAAAACTCAACGTGCGGCTTGCAGAGGGCAGCCTGACGGTTGAAGTCGTTGATAAGCCATAAAACCAGGCTCTAGTATCAAATCAACTGAGCAGAAGCAGGGTTTTTAGGCAAATTTTCAAAATCTTTGACATAATCTAAGACATAATCTGAAATGGCGAAATCATTTGAATCAAGTTTGGCTGAATTGGAAAAGGTTGTTAAAAA
>DATLZX010000066.1:0-7761 GCA_035573795.1 Pyrinomonadaceae bacterium
CCCGATTTCAAGATACTTATATTCGGTTGTTCCATTTCCTGAAAAATCAATAACCTTGAAGGGCAAAACTGCAATTGATTCCAAGGCTGCTGAGATAGAAGTCGATTTTTCGATAAGCGCTAAGGTTGAGAAAGCCGTAAATCTATCCCCGCGAAGATATTTTTGTATTTCGTTCGAAAATTCTTTTACATCTGCGTACCTTTCGGAAGGGTCCTTTTGCAGTGGGCGCATTATAATCTCGCCGAGCGGCCCGGACAGCTCGGAGACAAGTTCCTCGAGTTTGGTTTGCCGGCATTCAATTACATTGCTCAGCCTGCCTTTGTAGTTTCTCAACAACCTTTCGGGGAAATTGAAAACCGCTCCAGGTATAACCGGTATCTCCTCACAAACAGTTTTTGTTATTTCATGAAGTGCTAGTCCCTCGAAATTAAAGGGCTTATGGCCGGTTAACAATTCATATAAAAGCACACCGAGCGAGTAAATATCACTTGAAGTAGTAATATTAATGCCGCGGATTTGCTCGGGACTTGCGTAATCGGGCGTCATCAAGCGCAGCATGGAGCCTGTAGGATTTACCGTATCATGAGCAAGGCTGGGGTCGAGGATTTTTGCAATTCCAAAATCCAAAAGCTTTGGCAATCCGGTAGAGGTAACAAGAATGTTGCCTGGTTTGATATCACGATGTACGACGCCAAGGCTGTGAGCATATTCAACCGCAGAGCAGACTTTAAGAAAAGTTTCTAGCCGTTCCCTGATCGAATATCTGTTTTCATCGCAAAAATCATAAATATTTTTGCCCTCGATGAATTCCATCACGAAATAAGGAAGCCCTTCTATTGTGGTACCTCCGTCAATCAGACGGGCTATGAATGGGTGATCAAAGGAGGCCAGTATCTGCCTTTCATTTTTGAAGCGTTGGATAATGAAATCAGTATCCATACCGCGCTTGAGCAGTTTTACTGCAACCTGGTGCTTGAATTCACCGTCGTCACGGAAAGCCCGATAAACTGCTCCCATACCGCCTCGGCCTATTTGTTCTACAAGCCTATAAACCCCAAATCTTCGGCCAAGAAAAATATCTGTATACTGATCTGCTTCATTTCCTGCGTAATTACCGGATTGCTCATTTGGCTGTGATAGCGAAAACTGGTAAAAAGCTGGTGAGTCTAGAAAAGTAGAACTTTTCTCGTTTGATTTAAGAAGCTTCCTGACTTCGGCAATAATCTCGGGCTGTGCATCTTCTTTCTCGCGTAAAAAAGGCTCACGTAGCGAGACGTCTAGCTCTAAAGCCTCATTGAACAAGCCTTCGATCAATGCCCAGTCCTCAGGTTTCACGAAACATATTATAACCGCTATTTCAAAAAAATATATGACGGGCTGTTTGGAATTGATACAGATAATTTAAACATCTAATTTAGCAATAAAACTGATGCCTTTGTAATTTATGCTCTCGGGCAACTTCCACCTTTTCGCGTCTAAATAGGCACTGCTAGCCTTGACAATCTGAGCCATATACTGATCACCCGGAAAACAGGTAAAACGTAGAAATTGTCGAAATCTAAACGACAAATAAACGCTCAAATAAGCCACAAAAAAATAGGCGGCGACGGCAGAAGGACATTTTGAGCTTTTATGACCCGGATAAATCAAGTTATAAAAATGCCAGCCAGTGTTAAACATTGCAAATAATTGTTGACCATTTGGCTGAATAAAAATAGAATTAAAAGTGGCATACCTTGTCCTCGAGAACCCGCCTTAGAGAGGGCCGCCCAAATGAAACCAAATCGCAAAGCTCCCAAAATAAAATTAATTTATCTCGCTGTCTGTACTCTGTTATTGGTCGGGCTTGTGCCTTTATTGCTGACAGGATGGCTTCTTTCCGGACGCACCGGCAGGGAATTACGGGCGGTAGAAAACAGGTATCAGATTCAATTAGTACAGGAAAAGGCGAGGCAGATAGAGCTTTTTGGGCAGCATTACAGTGATTTGGTCTTGAGCCTGAGGCGTTCATTTGAATTGGCGAGAAGCTCGGCATTTTTGGCTTCGCCGGAAACAGAGCAGCAGCTCGGGCAGATCCTGAAAAATGACGGCGATATTCTTGCACTTTATCTAAAGCCGTCTGACGGAGAATCGCTTTCAGTATTTCGGCCGGGGGTCTTTGCAACTGGAGAATATGATTCGATAGTTACTGACGCTGCGTCTAGAACCGGTGCACAAGAGCTTTTAATAGGGCAGCCAGTGAAATTAGCCAGCGGCGACTATGCAATGACGCTTTCTTCCAAAGTAAGAATTAATGAACAGGTGGCGGCCTCGATCGTAGCAATTGTCTCGCTAAAGGAAATAGGTAAAAGTATTGTTGGCATGGAGCCTACTCAGGAATCCCAACTTTGGAATGCCGGCCTACCTATGGTCTTTGTTGTTGATCAGCAGGGAACAGCTTTATTTCACCCGGACAGTAAATTGGTGGACTCCAAGAAGCCTTTGACTGATTTGAAAATCGTCCAGGAGTGGCAAGAGTCGAACAGCCAGATACAATCCGGCCTGGTCCCATTTACTGCTCAGTTCAACGGAAAGAATTATGAAATGATCGGAGCGTATTCAACAGCTCAGCTGGGCAGAAATATGAAGCTGGGTGTGATTACAATGCAGGACGAGGCAAAAGCACTCGCCTCGGTATCAGAAATGCGGCACCAAACATGGATTATAAGCCTAGCGTTTGCATTTTTGGCACTGATTGCCGGAATCATCTTTGCAAGATTGCTGACCAAACCGGTCGAAAACCTGACAGAAGCCGCAATGCGTATTGCCAGCGGGGATCTGACGACAAGGGTTGTAACTGGAAATATTGCAGAAATAGGCGCCTTGGGAAATTCCTTTAACCTGATGGCGGATGAATTGCAGGACTACATAGAGAAGCTTGCGCGTGCTGCGAATGAAAACCGTGAGCTATTCGTCGGAACTGTAAAAGCGCTTGCAGCTGCAATTGACGGCAAGGACAAGTATACAAGAGGCCATTCCGAGAGAGTTGCAAGGATTTCGGTTGCAATCGGCCGCCAGCTTGGCCTATCTGAGGACGAGCTTGAAAAGCTTAGGATAAGCGCTCTGCTGCACGACATAGGCAAGATTGCAATTGACGATAATATCTTGAAAAAACCCGCAGCCTTAACACCTGAAGAATACGAAATAATGAAGACGCATCCGCAGAAAGGATACAAGATCATGTCACAGATTCCGGCCATGAAGGATTTCTTGCCCGGAATGTATATGCATCATGAAATGGTGAATGGACAGGGTTATCCTCAAGGATTGAAAGGAGACGAGATACCGCTTCAGGCAAAGATCGTTTCTGTGGCCGATACATTTGATGCAATGACAATCGATAGGCCTTATTCAAAGGGAATGCTGCTTAATGAGGCTTTGGAAAGAATCAAAAGTCTGGTCGGAACCCGCTATGATGAAAAGGTTGTAGAAGCTCTGGTGAAAGGCTGTGAGGCAGGGGAAATCGGAAGAGGGATAGTAAGGTACCTTGCCGAAAACAGCAATGAAACCGAAGCCAGCCGCCAGGGTGAAGCAGCGCAACAAAGATACGAAGAGAAGAAAAGCGTGGCATAGAAAATATCCAAAGAAAGTATAATTTTCAAACAACGTACAGATGATTGCCGGAGGAATCGCTGAAGATAACTTTCAGAAAGCCTTTTGCTTTTTTCACAAGTTGATCGAGGCAAATTATCGTTGCAGTAAATGCAATAGGAATTATTGCCGAAATTGCCCAAAATCATTTGGTGGATCCGTGAAGTTATGCCCGCAGTGCGATGCTTTCTGTAATGAAATAACCAAAAGAAATGCTGAGCAGGACGAATCTTTACCGACAAGCCGCAAAGGGTATCTAGATTTTAGAGATTTCATCTATGCTATTAGGTTTCCTTTTAAAACCAAATCTACTTTTGTTGTTTATGCCCTGATATTTGCTTTGCTGATTACAGCAAGCAAGGTAGTTATTTTCGGTGGGATATTATTTTTTTGCGGTATTGTCTGTTTGATAGCTGCAAATACGCTCGCTTTTGGCATATTAGCCAATGTTTCGGAGAGCTTTGCAGCTGGCCGTTTGCGGCTCAATCTGATTCCCGATTTCGATGATTTTTCTATATGGGATTCAGCTGTACATCCACTGTTGGTAAATCTGAGCGCACTTATTATTTCATTCGCCCCATTTTTAGTGATTGTCGGATTGATCTCACATATCGTATCGGCTGAGATTATAGCTGAACGGGAAAATATAAAGAAAGAGTTACAGAAGATTCCAGGGACGCAGCATTATGCCGGCCGCGAACTTAACGAGCAATCCCTAGATGTTAAAAAAGTCCTTAACCAGATTGCAGCGAACAAAAATCTTGAGATAGAGGAAAACTTGGATCAATCAAGCGCTTCGAATTCCTCAAAAAGCAATTCATCGGTAAATGCTAATTTATCCGATGGCATACGATCACAGATACAGTCAGGACATTTAGCAGAAAGTGAAACTGGCAACTGCCCGGCTACGATAGAAGGAATTAACTGTACAAACCTTGGGCACACTAAAGAGCTATCTTTATTTGATTCTGAACATCTTGCTATTTGGCTGAATAAGGTGCCAGGACCGCTGATTTTATTGCTTTTTGCCGTGCTTATTTGGGGAATAATCTATTATCCAGCCGCGCTTTGTGTTGCCGGATATACAAGGTTGATCGTAACTACGCTTAATCCGCTGGTCGCCTTTGATGTTGTGCGCTCATTAAAGGGTGAATATATAAAACTTGTGGTGGTCTTTATTCTAGCTGTTGCAGCATGGTTAGTAACCTATCTGATGTTAAATTTCATTTTTTTACCGCTGGAGCTGCCACTGCTCGGAAACCTGCCTGCTACTTTTTTATCTTCTATAATGTTTTTTTATCTGATAATTGTTTACAGCGGGCTGATTGGGCTAAATCTTTATCATTCAGCAGACAAGCTCGGTATTGGGAATTAGGCGTTATATTTTCCATAATAAAAAAGCTCGAAAATCAAGCATTAAATTTTCAAAAAACTAAAAGCAGGCTCCTAAAACGAAGACCATCAGCTAACCTTCGGCGATTTTTTTTCTCACCGCCTTTTTGATAGTTAGCTTGCCGATTAAATATAATTATAAATTTGCGTTAAACTGAAAGTTTTCGCAAAGTAGTATTATGGGCATTTTTTGGAGACGTGAAAACCGCACCTCCGGCTCTATCCTTGGACTGGATAAAAGCCTCGAGGAATTAAAAGCTGAAGAGCTGGCGGCTGAAAGGGAATTTGGAGCCCGGCTGAACCGCGCAATCGAAAAAACGCGCAGAGCGTTTAATGATAGGCTTGACCAGGTTTTTGAAGGCAGAAAGAAAATAGATGCCGAGTTGCTTGAAACGCTCGAAGAGCTTTTGATATCAGCAGATATAGGGGTAAAAACAACGCTAGAGGTTTTGGAAGATGTAAGAAAAAGAGTCTCCAGAAACGAGATTTCTGATAGCACGGCGTTGCGGGAAGCCATAAAACAAAGGCTGGTCGAAATACTCAACCGTTCGTCATCAGGTATTCATGATGAAAGGGAAGTAGCGCAGGAGATCAGGCCGTATGTAATCATGGTTGTAGGCGTCAACGGAGTTGGAAAAACTACTACAATCGGTAAGCTGGCTCAAAGAATCAAATCAGACGGAAATAGCGTCTTGATATGCGCAGCTGATACTTTCCGTGCCGCTGCAGGTGATCAACTGGAGGTTTGGGCACGTCGGGCAGAAGTACCTTTGATAAAACAGAAACCTGGGACAGATCCAGCAGCTGTTTTGTTCGACGCAGTTCAATCTGCCAAAGCGCGTCAGATTGATGTACTGATTGTAGATACAGCAGGCCGCCTGCATAACAAATCTAATCTAATGGCTGAGCTTGAAAAAATGTCACGGATTGCTGGCCGCGAGATTTCCGGAGCTCCACATGAAACGCTATTAGTCTTGGATGCTGTAACGGGCCAGAATGGTCTGGAGCAGGCAAGGCAATTTTTGAAATCAACCAAGGTGACAGGAATCGTCCTGACAAAACTGGATGGAACAGCAAAAGGCGGAATTGTGATTGCAATCGCTAATGAACTTAATCTGCCGATTAGATACATCGGGGTTGGCGAAAGCGCAGAAGATCTTTTGATCTTCAATGCGGAAAATTTTGTCGCTGGACTTTTCGGTGAAAAGAATTTTGAAAGACCAGCAAGCGAAGCTGTTTAAAAATTAATTCAACAATATGCTAATTCTGAAGATTTTGGAAAAATGAAATTGGCCTCTGTTACAGACAAAGAAAAAGCAAATATCTCTGCCGAAGCTGATCTCAAATTCCTCAGCCGGGCATTGGAGCTTGCCGAGATCGGGAGGGGGCTCGTCTCGCCTAATCCGCTGGTCGGTTGCGTAATCGTAAATCTGGAAAACGAAATAATCGGTGAGGCCGGCTATATCCGCAGTGGAATAACGCATGCTGAGGTACTCGCATTAGAACAGGCCGGAGACAAGGCAAGGGGAGCAACCGCGTATATATCACTCGAGCCGCATGATCACTTTGGCCGCACTCCGCCATGCACGGAAGCATTGATACGGTTTGGAATCAAAAGGGTGGTTTGCCCTGTCGAAGACCCTAATCCTCTGGTTTCAGGCCGGGGATTCGAAAAGCTGCGCTCGGCAGGCATAGAAGTGTCTGTTGGGCTGCTGGCTGAAGAAGCCAAGAAGCAAAATGAGAAATTCTTCTGCTGGCATGAAAAGCGGCGTCCCTTTTTGCATCTAAAGATGGCAACGTCTCTCGATGGTAAGATTGCCTTTGAAAATACAGTATCTACAATGCTATCCGGCAGCGAGGCTTTGGCAAGGGTGCATCGTTTAAGGCATGAATATGATGCGATACTAGTTGGTTCATCCACGGTAGCTGCGGATGACCCAAACCTTACCGACCGTAGCGGACTGGAAAGAGGAAGGCCGCTTGTGAGAGTAATACTCGATAGCATGCTAACGCTTTCGGGAGATTCCAGGATTGCAAGAACTTCCAAAGAAATTCCAACGATAGTATTTGCCAGCGAAGCTGCACCGAGCGAAAGAAAGCATGAACTAGAGAAATGCGGGATTGAAGTGCTTAGATCGCCGGCCGGGCCATATGACCTTGAATGGGTTCTTAAGCAGCTGCGAGTGCGTGAAATACAAAGCGTCCTTGTAGAAGGCGGCGGAACTGTGGCTGCTTCTTTTTTGCGCAGCACTCTGATAGATAAGGTTACTTTTATTTATGCACCTTTAATAATTGGTAACAGAAATGCTCCGCTCGCAATAGCTGTTAATGAACAAAAATTCAACCCGTTCAAGCTTAAAAACATCGAGATTGAAAGGTACGGCGATGATGTTGAAATAACAGGTTATCCGGTTTACGGCGATAACTAATCATCGAATATGATTTAACCAGTCCGAAATAACAATAATGCAGGAAAATCCTGAAAAGAGGCATCGGCCGCGTAAGTCACTTGGACAAAATTTTCTTGTCTCAGAGGAAATATCAAGAAAAATCATCAAAGCCGCTGAAATAAAACCAAGTGATCTGGTAATTGAAATCGGCCCAGGCCAAGGAGCTTTGACAAAGTGGTTGATCGAAACCGGGGCAGAGGTTTTCGCTCTTGAAGCAGACAGCGAATTATACAATGTGCTAAATGAAAAGTTCGCTTTTGCATCAAATTTTCAGCTTGTAAATGCAGAT
>DATLZX010000067.1:0-8998 GCA_035573795.1 Pyrinomonadaceae bacterium
AAGAGAGCCAACCTGAGTGAATTCTGAATCACTTTGCCTCTTGGCGGTGTTGAGCCGTCATTGAACCGTCCCTGATAGGTGAAGGCAACAGTCTGTGCCTTGGCCAATAAAGGCATCAAAATAAAAAGAAAAACGATAAAATCTCTGCCTGAGAAAAATATTTTCTTGAATACATTTTTATCCTGATTTTCAAAAAAATTAAAAAGAGCATTGGTCTGTGCGGCAGTTTTTTTGACCTCGTATTGTTTTTTGTGAATAAATCATAAAAGCCGGTAAAAGCCGCGGTGGATTTTGCAATTGACTCTTGAAAATCTAGTTGAGAAATTATGCAGGATCATCATAAATTACTTAAAATTTTCCTAAGCATGCTTGCCTTTGTTTATCGTTAATCAAGGTGTAAGGAACTGTTGGGGTGGAATAGGAGTAATAAAGTTACAGAAATTTTTCAATTAAAGTCAGTGGTGAACTACCTGATTAATTATTAACGCTAATTAACTGAATTTTCAAGTATTTTTTTATTCGTTGGCATAAGGTAAAGTTAAGAGAATATAAGGTTTGATTAGTTTTTTGTCTCGTTATAAGTTAGATTTAGGTTAAACGAGGGATCTATAATCATTGACCCCAACTTTACCTTATCGGTAATGGCTGCTTTTATTTTCCCGGGAAATAATCTGATCTCAAGAGATTAAAGTCTTAATGACAATTTGCTTTAAAAAAAATGAAAACGTTAATTAAAAACGGCAGGATTATTACGGCAGTAGATGATTATAAAGCCGATATTCTTATTGAGGGCGAGATAGTATCATTGATAGGCCGTGAGCTGAACCTCGAGGCGGACAAACTCATAGATGCCGAAGGAAAACTGGTCATACCAGGCGGTATTGATCCACATACGCACATGGAACTTCCATTTGGCGGCACGCAAAGTTCAGATGATTTTTTTACAGGTACGCGGGCGGCCGCTTTTGGTGGGACGACGACAATCATTGATTTTGCAGTTCAATATAAAGGACAGACTTTAATACAGGCGCTTGACAACTGGCATAAAAAAGCGGAGGGGAAATGCGCGGTTGATTACAGTTTTCACTTGATCCTGACCGAGTTTGAAAACAAGCATCAAGAGGAACTTTACTCGGTGATGGATGAAGGCGTAACAAGCTTTAAGCTCTTCATGGCTTATCCCGGGGTTTTTCTGGTAGATGATGCAACGATATTTCGGGCAATGTCTGCCGCAGGACAGAGGGGAGGCCTTATTTGCATGCATGCTGAAAATGGTGTGGTGATAGATGAAATAATCAAGCGGTTTTTATCTGAGGGCAGGACTGCGCCAAAATACCATGCTCTTTCGCGGCCGACAGCCGCTGAGGCCGAAGGCGTTCACCGTGCAATCAAAATAGCAGAAATGGCAGAATCGCCTGTTTACATCGTTCATCTTTCAAGTGCAGATGCCCTCGCCCAGGTAAGGCAGGCACGTGATCTCGGCATTCCGGCATTCGCCGAAACTTGCCCGCAATATCTTTTTCGTTCGATTGAGGACTACGGAGATGATTGGGAAGGAGCAAAGTATGTATTTACACCACCGCTACGTGAAAAGTGGAATCAAGATGAGCTTTGGAAAGGGCTTAAAATGGATGACCTACAGGTGATATCCACGGATCATTGCCCGTTTTGTATGAAAGAGCAAAAAGAACTCGGTAGAAATGATTTTTCGAAAATTCCTAATGGAGCTCCGGGCGTTGAAAACCGCATGAGCCTGATCTTCAATGGCGGGGTAGTCGAAAATCGAATTTCTCTCAACAGGTTTGTTGAGCTGACATCAACTGCAGCCGCAAAGATGTTTGGCCTATTCCCAAAAAAAGGAACGATTGCCGTCGGCTCGGATGCCGATATAGTTGTCTTTGATCCTGAGGCCGAGCAGGTCATCAGTGCTGCGACACATCATATGAATGTTGATTACAACACTTATGAGGGCTGGAGAGTAAGGGGCAGGGTTGATACAGTCATTTCTCGAGGCAAGGTTCTGATCGAAAATTCGGAATATAAGGGCAAGGCAGGTGATGGCACTTTTTTGAGAAGAGGTAATTGTGTCCAGATCTGAAAATTTTGTCTTAATCTATCCGAGAACTATGATAACACTATTCTAAAGATTCTATTTTTTAAAGCTTATCTAGATACTCGGGGGCCACTTCTCCAGCAGGTAATTCGGTATATTTGAGATATGTTTCTACCTTTCCGTGCCGATTTTATCCATCAGTTCCTGGAAACGAGGGTCATCTCTGAGCGGATCCATGCTTTTATCTTTAAGGAAATGCGGCTTGTTTTCATTGCCTAGCCTAATAGCACGGGCAAGCCATTTGAGCCCCATTTCCTTTTCACCAAGCAGGGAAAATGCAGAGGCTACCCAATAGGCAATATCATGGTCAGTGCGGGCTATATTCAGGACCTCATCAGTAAGCTGTAAGCGGGCATCGTCGTACCTTCCAACTCCTGCCAGATATAAAGCGTAAAGCGGGCGAATGCCATCCATCTTTGGGTTTTCCGCAAGGATTTTCTCCATTAATTCAACTGCTTGCTCTTTATCACCTCGGTAATAATAGACGCCTGACCTGAAGACTTTCAGCATTGGGTGATCAGGTTCTGCCCTTTCTCCTTTTTCCAGATATTCTAGCGCTTTATCATATTCCTGCTTATAGATAAAAATACGTGCGCTGTTGTAGGCGGTAACTACTCTTGCGGCTGGGTCAAGGCGCTGGAGTTTTTCAAATGACTTGAGCGATTCATCATATTCGCCGTCAAGCCGATGGATTACACCCTTTACAAAATATAGCGGAGCTTCATTTGGGAATTGTTTTTCGAGTAGTTCGATTTCTTTATGAGCCTTCTTTTTCTCGCCGCGGGCAAGGTAGATCATAACCATTAGCACCCGCGCTTCAACAACGTTCGGATCATAAAAGAAGGCTTTGCTAAAGGCTGCTTCGGCAAGTGTGTAATCTTCGGGCTCGCCAAGGCCTTTGAAAAACCTATTTGCGTAACAGGCGCCAAGTCCGCTGTAAGCTAATGCAAAATGCGGATCCAATTCTGTAGCTCGTTTGAAGTTCTGAATCGCAGCATTGCAGTCATCAATGGATAAAGTGCGAAAAATGAATCGCCCGAAATTATCTCGGCCCTTGAGGTATTCTTCCCAGGCTTCGTGGCTCTCGGTAAGACGTTTGCCGAGCCGTTCGGCTTCATTATCAGAGAGCTCGAGCCGTAAGCCTTCCAGAATTCGCTGCGCGATCCCATCTTGAAGCAAGATGATGTCATTACCCTGAGCATCTATCCTGTCGCTCCAGATTATTTCACCTGTCGAGACGTCTAATAACTGAGCATTTACCCGCAGCCTGTCATTACTTTTAAGAAAACCGGCGGCCAAAACAGCCTGAACCCTTAGTTCGCGGCCGGCCTCGCGCGGATCTACTTCTTTACCCTGATATTTTGCAATTACCGAGCTGGGCCGTACAACTAGTGATTTCAATTGAGCCAATTCGGTTATAACCGCATCAGCCAATGCAAACTCGTAGAATTGCGAAGCCGAGTCATTGTTGAGATTTTTGAAAGGCAGTATCGCCAGGCTCTTTTTGTCAGTTCCTGTTGAGGTCATTGTAAATTCAGGAACCAGAGATGGCGGCGTCGAGGAGGATATAGTGCTCTTAGGAGATGATTGCTCGACAGAACTTTTTCCCGTTAGCCAATTCAAGGCTTTTCTGATTACGCCGCCATCAGCATAACTTGGAGCGAAAGTTTCGCCGCTGTAGCTGGAAGCACCTGTCAGTGAGGCCAAAACCGTCTTAAGGTCATCGCGCATGTGTGCGATTTTTTGATAGCGATCCTTTGGGTCTTTTTGCAAGGCCTTATCAAGGATTTGCTGAAGCTGCGGCGGAAATTCGTCCTTGCGCATTTCTGAGAGCGGTTTTGGCGTTCCGTAAAGAACCTGATGCCTGACATCAATTACCGTTTTGCCCTGAAAAGCCCAGATCCCTGTAAGAAGCTCATATAGCAGAACGCCTGTTGAAAAAATATCGCTTCGAGCGTCAGCCCTTTCGCCGCGGGCTTGTTCCGGCGCAGCGTAAGTAGCAGTTCCGTATGGAATCCCGAGCTCGGTGATTTCAGTCTTGTCGCCCTCATCTCTTACGGTTTCATCTTCCAAAAGTTTTGCTAGGCCAAAGTCCAGTATCTTTACCTGTCCGCTTGGGGTAACCATTACATTGCCGGCTTTGATGTCACGGTGGATGATATTTTTACTATGAGCGTATGCCAGAGCGTCAGTAACCTGAATGGCAATTGAGAGCGCGCTTTTAACGTCCAGAGGCCTGCCGTTGACGAGCTGCCGCACGTTCTTACCGTCCACCCATTGCATGGCAATGTAGTGGAGGCCATTGGAATCGTTAAAATCGTATATCGTACAAATGTTCGGGTGGTCTAATTGAGAGCAGAGCTGGGCTTCACGCTCAAACCGCTTGAAATTTGCAGTTTTAGCCGTCAGCTCAGGCGGCAGAACCTTGATTACAGCTACACGGTTCAGCTTTGTATCCAGGGCTTTATATACTGTTCCCTGGCCGCCAGAGCCTATTTTTTCTAGGATTTTGTACTGGTTTATCTTCGAGCCGATCATCAACCGGACCGTAACTTACATGTTAGCACTGCTAGCAGCAATGCAACAAACGTTTTTGCTGAAAAAATGAGAAATTATCAAGGATGGATCAATTTTCAGGCACTCCGGAGAGTTTTTGTAAAAGAAGCTACCCGGACATTGGGACATTTGAAAAAGCGATTTCAGTTCGTTAACTCCACCCATAACTTAACAGATAAAAGTAAGGGTTTTAACAGATTTTTTTTCTGCAATGCGTGGTGCAACTACTATTTAGCATTTGATCGACAACCTGCCGATCATTCGACTGTAATTGTTCAGCCACGCGGAGGGTCTCCCCAGCCTGAGCCTTTATAAACGCCATTTTCCACAATTGCCGGTACAGTGGGATCACCACCGGTTATTGCCAGCATCTCCTTTTGACGAGCCTTGTCGTTTTGGGCATCATATTCAACAAAAGAGATACCATTTGCGTTGAAATAATCCCTAGCCTGTTGACAATAAGGACAGCCGGGCTTTACATACATTACAATTGACATATCTACTTTGTCCTCCAATTTATATCATAACTTAACGCAATTCGCTGGTAAAATCTTATTGTTGTGTCATGGAGTGTTTCTTCACAAAGTGCATAATTTAACTTGGCTGACATAATTCAAAAATAATGGCAAACCCTGATATCTTCAGTCCTTTTGAAAAACTTGTTGAGGTCGAAATATTGGGCGAAAAGTTCTCTGTCCCTGAACAAAATGACCTCCTCAGGTGCTTTCAATATTTGGAGCTGGAAAAGATTTCAGAGGCAGACTTGTGCTGGAATGGAGATTGCCGAAACTGCCTTGTTACTGTGGCCACAGAAAGGGGAAGCCGGCGACTAATTGCCTGCAGGACCAAGGTCGAACCTGGTATGAAAATCATTGGATTAAGCAATGAGCTCAAAACAGCGTTAAGGCAAGCGTTTGGCAGCTAAATCCCGCCCAGACTATAAAATTATCACTTTTCAAGCAAATTAAAACTCAAGCAGATGTAAATTACCTATTTTGAATTGATCAAATAAGCCTTCTGAATTCAATATTTCGACACCTTAGGATCCACTTCGTTTGACCAGGCAGTGATTCCTCCCCGCAGGCTTCTTGCCTTCCCTTTATAGCCGGCAGCCTTGAGCATTTCAACCGCCTTTTTACTGCGGCGCCCCATCTTGCAATAAAAAACAACTTCACGGTTTGGGTCCAACTCTGTAATGCGATCGAGCAACTGGTCTAAAGGGATAAGTTTTGCTTGTGGAATTCGGGCAAAGCGGTATTCTTCAGGTTGACGGACGTCAATCAATTGTATTTCCGCCCTTTTATCAAGCAGGTTTTTTAACTCAGTAGGCGAAATTTCATCACTGAAACCAGAATTTTCTGCCATAAACGAATTTAATTTATAGGATTTGAGTCCAATCGAAAAAAATTGAAACTAAGTCTGCAAATCTAAGTAATTACTTCTGAAAAGCTAACTTTTTTCCCAAGTTTTTGTTTGAAAAAAGTTTAAATCATTTGTTCCGTTATGTAGCAATGCGAGCCAAACTTTTTACCAATAAGTCAGTTAAAGCCAACAAACTGAATGAATTCTAGGTTTTGGAAAACTCAGCTTTTACAAAAATTTACACAAAATGGGTTATTCGGCTTCATCCCATAATATAAAATCAATCATTAAGTACATAATTTATGCAAATTTTCGTTAACAAAATCTTGCGAAAAGCAGCGCATAAGCTCATTTTTTCATACCTGATAATTTACTCGCTGCTAACAAGCGGATGTGGTGGAGAAGCGCGTTCAGAAAATTTGGGCACCGCCTCACAACAGCAGCAGGCAAAAGTTCAAATTACAGTCGCAACCACAGAATCCAGAATGGTTCCGGGATACGTTCAGACTACGGGTTCATTGATTGCAGATGAAACATCGAATGTTGCCCCCAAGGTTGCAGGCAAAATTGCCAATATCAGGGTAAATATTGGCGACTATGTTAGAGAGGGGGACCTGATAGCCAAGATTGATGACAGCGATGCTCGCAGAAGGCTATTGGCTGCGCAAGCGGCTGTAAAACAGGCAGAGGCAGGGGTAAGGCAAGCAGAGGCAAGGCTTGGGCTGGGTCCAAATTCAAAATTCAATGCCTCGGAGATACCTGAGGTAAGGGCAGCAAATGCCGCCTACGAGCAGGCACTTGCAGAATTAAAACAGGCTGAAGCAAATGAAAAAAGGTATCGTGAGCTGGTTGAATCTGGTGATGTCGCCTCGATCACCTACGAGCAATACAGGACTGCACTCGAAACAGCTCGGGCAAGGGCAAAGGCTGCTAAAGAGCAGCTGGATGCCCAAGTGAACAATGCCAGACAGAACAATCAGGCCATTTCTGCCGCGCAGGCAAATCTAGAAGCTGCCAAAACCCAGGTCGCAATTGCTCAACAGGAAGTAAGGGATACTGAAGTTCGCGCTCCGTTCTCAGGATACGTCAGTGCCCGCCAAGTAGCAGTAGGTGAATACGTCTCCTCGGCAAACGTAGTTGCGACCATCGTCCGCACAAACCCGATAAAGGTACAGATACAGGTTGCAGAGGCTGATGTTCCTTTCGTAAAAGTTGGAAGAGGCGTATCAATCTCGGTAGATGCGTATAAGGACAGGCAGTTTGCCGGAACCGTTACTGCCGTTAATCCTGCTATTGACCCTACCTCGAGATCCGCTATTGCCGAAGCGCAAATCGAAAACTCAGATAATGCTCTAAGGGCAGGAATGTTTGCGACTGTCAGGATTGTAAGAGAGGGTGGCGGTGTGGCGATTTTCGTTCCTAAAAATGCGGTTTATTACGATCAGCCAACAGGAGCTTATCGTGCCTTTGTAATCTCTGAGGGGATAGCGCACTTGAAAGTACTCAAACTTGGACAGGAGGAAGGTGACTTTTATCAGGTTCTCGAGGGGCTGGAGGCAAATCAGACTGTCGCTTCGAGCAACCTCGACAAACTCTATGAAGGTGCACCAGTCGTCTATTGAGTGAGAATCGCAAGCTTTTAAGCCGTAAATTGCAGTCATTCGAAAGATAAATTGTGAGTCAATCGGGAGATAAAAATTGATCGAGTCAACATCCATCTATGGAATAAGGGGTTAAATTTATATGCAGTGGTTAGCGGAGATTTGCGTACATCGGCCGGTTTTTGCAACGGTGATCGTGTTATTTCTGACGGTTGTTGGCGGTTTCAGCTTTTTCACGCTGGGCGTTGACCGTTTCCCGAAAATCGATCTGCCGACCATCTCGGTTTCTGTAAGCAATCCGGGAGCATCACCTGAAGAAATAGAAAGCGAGGTTACTGACGTCATCGAGGGCGCACTCAATACCGTGCCTGGCGTCGAAGAAATGCGGTCTTCGTCTTCGCGTGGGCGCTCTAACGTAACATTGACATTCAATCTGGAAAAAAATCCTGATCAGGCTTTTCAGGAAGTTCAGCAAAAACTCAGTACAGTCGTCAACCGATTACCCGAAACCGCTGACCCTCCGACTGCACAAAAGTCAGACCCCGACTCGCAACCAGTCTTGCAATACACAATCAGTGCGCCGCGTGATCTGACAGAGCTTTCGCAGCTTGTAGATGATTTAATTTTGAAAAGGATTGAATCAGCTGACGGTGTTGGTGAAGCCTTTATTTGGGGCGCCAGAACACCGCAGATTGTAATAAATATAAATCCCAATCGGCTGCGCGCATTCGATCTTTCGGTTACAGACGTTACAAATGCCGTCCGCTCACAAAATCTTGAAATGCCAGGCGGAAACCTCGTAGAAGGCAGCAAAACTCTTGGCCTGCGTACGATGAGCCGCTTGACCAGCATAGAGCAGTTCAATGACATCGTTATAACTACCCGCAATGGATTCCCAATCAAGATACGCGATATTGGCTTCGTTGAAAAAACTGGTGGCGATCCCAGCTCGGCTGCTTCTTTAGATGGCATTCCTGCAGTGTCCATCGGGATAAGAAAGCAGTCAGGCTACAACACGATTGCAGTAATAAACAATGTAAAAGAAAGGATGGCACAGATTGTGCCCACATTGCCATCAGATTTTAAGGTTGCAGTAATTCGGGATCAGAGTGAGTTCATCCTGAATAGCCTCCATGCAATCGAAGAACACCTGATTCTTGGCGGTATTTTTGCTGCGATAGTAGTTTTTCTCTTTTTGTGGAACTTTCGTTCTACGATTATCTCGGCTCTGGCAATCCCTGTTTCGATTATCGCTGCTTTTGCTGCAATTGCTGCTCTGGGTTATTCGCTTAATCAGATGACGATGCTGGCACTGACTCTTATGGTCGGGATTGTTATTGATGATGCCATCGTAGTTCTGGAAAAC
>DATLZX010000068.1:0-2660 GCA_035573795.1 Pyrinomonadaceae bacterium
TTTTCCTAAAACTCTCTCTACTTCTTTTTGCATCCGGAAAGTAATGATGTACCAAGCCATTTTGAAGTCACTAATAAATGACCAGAGAGGATATTTGAAAGTAGCAGGCTTGTTTTTTTCGATTACGAAATGAGCAAACCAGGCAAAGCCGTAGCCGACAACCAGGAATAGTGGTAAAAATAGCCACTCTCCGGTATAAATCACCCAGATTAAAAGCAAAATGCCTAGCAATGTGCCGATGAAATGAAGCAGGCGAGTAAGTGGCTTGCTATGTTCCCGAATATAGAAATCCCAAAACTCCTTATAGTTTGCAATTTTTGCTGATTGATAAACCATCTCCCCCGGCATAATCTTCTGTAAAAAAGGATTAGACAAGCTAAAGAACGGCTCTTAAGCGCATTATACAACCAAAATGTACGAGAAAATATAGTTTTAATTAAAAAATAAGGGTATGGGAAGTCATTTCGCAGACCGTTGGATCTGTGGTGCAAGAAGAGGGCAACTGCAGGCAAAGGGCAAAGAATGACTAATCAGCAATTGCAACCGAGAGCCTGGAAAGTTGAGATTTTTCTTCTGTGTCAAGAAATTCGACGCCAGGGCGGTTTACATAGTTATATAGAATATCGCGCTGCTGTGGCCGATAGCCTGCAGCCCTTATCTGTCGGCGAAGGTCCCGCTCATTGGCGCTTGTATTCGCGCCGGCAGCAGAGACCACATTTTCCTCTATCATGATTGAACCCATATCATCAGCCCCGAAGCCAAGGGCTGCCTGCCCCAGTCTTAGTCCTTGGGTCAGCCAAGAGGCCTGTATGTGCTGAATATTGTCAAGATAGAGGCGAGATGCTGCCAAAACCTTCAGATAATCAATACCAGTGGGTTCATCCGTGATCTTGCGGCCCAAGGCAGTATTCTCACGCTGGAAAGTCCATGGAATAAAGGCGGTAAATCCGCCGGTTTCGTCCTGCAGGTTTCGGATTCGCTCCAGATGACGGACTCTGTGCTCGATCCTGTCGCCAATTCCAAACATCATCGTCGCAGTGGTTTTAAGTCCGACGCGGTGGGCTGCCTTCATAACATCAAGCCACTGTTGAGTATTGCACTTGGTAGAGACACGGCGGCGAACTTCGTCATCGAGGATTTCTGCTCCACCGCCCGGCATAGAGTTTAGGCCGGCATCTCGCAGCCTTTTGAGTATTGTCTCGTAATCAAGCCCGCTGATTAAGTGGATATTGTGGATTTCAGGAGGTGAAAAGCAATGTAACTGAAAATCAGGGTATTTACTATGCAGGGTACTAAGCAGATTTTCGTACCATTCGATGCCGAACTCAGGATGCAGGCCACCCTGCATCAAAACTCCTGTTCCGCCAAGGGCGATTGTCTCCTCGATTCGGCGGCAGATCTCTTCAATGGAGTGGACGTAAGTATCGGGCTTGCCGGGCCTTCTGTAAAACGCGCAAAATGTACAAACGACATTGCAAACGTTTGTATAGTTAATATTTCGGTCAATAATGTATGTAACTATATCAGGTGGATTTTTCTTTAAGCGTACCTGATGGGCGGCAAGGCCGATTTTAACGAAATCATTAGACTCAAGAAGAGTTTTTAGGTCTTCAGAGGTGAGCCTTATACCAGAAAGTACCTTATCGAGTATTGTTGAAATATCAGACTGCATTCTAATTCCGGTTCAGCTAAAATCAGAAATTATTTTATCAAATTACATTACCAATGACCTATGGCAAAAGAAACCGACTCGGTTGTATTCAAGGCAAAACTCGAAAAATTCTATCCTGAATCTGGCTGGCATTATATTCCGGTTTCTAAAAAAATAGCCGATAGATTCAAGCTCCCTGCGAATAACCGCCGGGTGGTTTGCACTATAAATGACAGGGTTACTTTTCATTGTGCCCTAATGCCGAATTTGGGGAATTTTTTTGTAATGGTAAATAAAAAGATCCGAAATGAGCTTGGCCTCGAGGTCGGCGATCAATTGAAGGTAAAGTTGAGCAAAGATAACAGCAAATACGGGATGCCGATTTCAAAGGAATTTGTGGAGGTTCTGCGGCAGGATAAGGCGGGCAGCAAAATGTTCCATAAACTTACGCCTGGAAAGCAGCGCTCGTTGATCTACATGGTTGGAAAAATCAAGGACATTGACCGAAGGATTTTTGCCGCACTTACAATTCTAAAACATCTGCAGGAAAACGAAGGTAAAATAGACTATCCAAAACTTATGGACGAGCTGAAAAGGCCGATTGAGATTTGAACCAAACGGTCAAAATCCATGGTTACGCTTTCTCACACCTTAATAAAAAATTGCAATAATTCGACACTTTTCACAGGAAAATTCCGCGTAATGAATCGGGAAGTAAAAACTTACCGAATTGGTATTGCGAAAGGCTTTTTGTTAATCAACACTGGCTTGCCAGTTTAATTTGAACCGTAAGGTTAATTAAGGAAAAGTCGGGCGGAAAGGGTGAATTTTAGAGTAATTAAAAGAGAGAATCTGTAAGGAATCAAAGGAAATAGTAGATGAAAAGGGAAGACACTTTAAGAACTGGAGACCTTGCCCTGATGCTGCTGATATTTGTTGCAGCATGGCTGCTGATTTTCAGGTCGGGCCTGTTTTGAAAAAAATTGAATGCCTCGGGGGTAAATTGTAT
>DATLZX010000069.1:0-18466 GCA_035573795.1 Pyrinomonadaceae bacterium
CAGAAAGTTCGCATTGCAATGTTTCAGACAGGAGAAAGCCGTATTGAACTGCTTGAGCCAATCTCAAACGATTCGCCAATCAGTAAATTTTTGGAAAAACGCGGCGCCGGCATTCACCACATTGCATTACGTGTAAAAGACATAGAGTCAGCTTTGGAACAATTAAAATCATCCGGTATGAGATTGATTGATGAGTCTCCTAAAATAGGCGCCGAAGGCAGCAAGATAGCTTTTATCCACCCAAGCTCGACGGGCGGAGTACTTTTAGAACTGGTCGAACCAAAGGAAAAGTAGATGTTTAAGCTGGCAGGCAGCCTATCAATGAGAGGGTTAATTTGATAAGATAATCTTATTCGGGGATTAGCTCCGAGGCCGGCCTGGCCGGGATATTTATCCGGCCTTACCGAATTATTTTAATTTTCGGATAGTTTTATTTGCTGGAATTCATTCAATATTGAATAACTCCTAAAACATAACTTATTAAGTGGTAAGAGGTTAAAAAAATTGAATAGCTTACAGAAAACTCTTCTATTGCTCGTAATCCTTTTCGGCATAGGTGCTGGATTGATTGTTTGGAAAAGCCGCGTAGGACATACTGCCGGACGTTTCAGTCATATTGATCAAAACGAGTTGAACCTTTTGGTCAAAGAATTTGCCGAAAGCAATCCATTTCAGGTTGCAAGCCTGAAAAATGATCCTGACGGACGAAAAGAACAAATAAAAAACCTGAAACAACTCTTTGCTTTTGCGAACGAGGCCCAGAAACAGGGACTGGCCAACGAGTCTCCATATCGCGAAGAGCTTGAAAATATCAGGGCAGAAGTAATCGCGAATTCCTACGACCAGTTCAAAAATAAAGATAAAGGCCAGATGCCTCAGCTCGGTTTTATAACTGAAAAAGATATTCAAGAATTCTGGGGAGAATCAGAAAATCAAAACAAAACCTGGTTTGAGAACCTCAAAGATAAAATCGGGCTTGGCAGAAAAGACCGCGAGTTTGAATTCGACCGTTTTATCAAAAACAAGCTTGCCCTGCTTAAAAAGCAAAACCCACAGTTAGCTGACAGAAAACTATCTGATGAAGAATTGAAACAGGCGAGGGATTTCTATGCACGTATAAGGATTTACTATGAGGAGTACGAGCAGAAAGCAGCGTCAGGAGAATTGCCAAAAGAATTTACAGATCTGGTTGAATTCAAGGTAAAACTCGAGCAGGCAAAATACCTTGTAGGACTGCTTGTTGAAAAAGTACGCGATAAAATCAAGGCCACAGATGCTGAAATAGACAAATATATTGCTGAACACCCTGAGCTCAACCCTCAGACCAAAAAACAAAAAGCCGAGGAAGTTCTGGCTCGCGCAAAAAATAATGAAGATTTTGCTGCCCTGGCTGATCAATTCAGCGACGATCCCGGAAATAATGATACATCTACAGGAAAAAAACGCGGCGGGCTTTATCCAAATGTTAGAGTTGGGCAGATGGTCAAACCGTTTGAAGATGCAGCCCTTTCGCTCGAGCCCGGCCAGATTTATCCAAACCTCGTTGAAACCGATTATGGCTATCACATTATAAAACTAGAAAGCAAGGAGCAGGGGCCGCCAGATGCTTCCGGTAACCCTACGACGACATATTCAGTAAGGCATATACTGATTTCAACAGGTGTAAATGATCCAGAGAATCCGCTTGGTGGCTCAGAGCCGCTTCGCCAGTATGTTCAGAGAAAAATCGAAGATGAGAAACAAAAAAAGCTGATAGATGAGATTGTAAACTCAAACCCGGTAGAAGCGCCCGAGGACTTCGAAGTACCTGACATCTCTGATCAGCCAATGCAAAACCGGATGAAAGAGCACATGGAGTTGTCAAATGACGGTGAGGACACCCCTTCGTCAAATCAAAAAGAAACCGGTACCGAGAAAAAGAACACTGGAGCTACGAAAAGCAAGACAAAATAATTCAGCGATTGAGAAAAATGAAAATCGGCAATTATCGGATTGAAGTAGTTTCAGATGCCGAGTTTTATCTGGATGGAGGGGCGATGTTTGGTGTCGTCCCTCGCATTCTTTGGCAAAGAGAAATCGAGCCTGACAGCAAAAACAGGATCCGAATGGCAACCAACTGCCTTTTTATCGAGACGCCGGATGAGAGAATCCTGATTGAAACCGGACTTGGCGAAAAATGGACCGAAAAGCAAACTGAGATTTACGGAATAAAAAGAAATTCAACTTTTGCTGACAGGCTCTTTGAAGCGACAGGCTGCAAGACAGAAGACATCACAATTGTAATAAATACTCATCTTCACTTCGACCATGCAGGCGGAAACACGATAAACATAGAAGGGAGGCTGCAGCCCCAGTTTCCAAATGCGAAATATCTGGTTTCGGCAAGCGAACTTCAACATGCAGAAAATCCAAGCGAGCGCGACCGCGCAAGCTATCTAGCGGAAAATTGGCGACCACTTCTTGCCAATCAACAACTTGTCGAGATACCAGATGTTTTCGAGGCAGTTCCCGGGTTGAAACTTAATTTGACTCGCGGGCACTCTGAAACTATGCAGACATGGAGCCTGGAACTTGAAAGCAGAAAATTTTTTGGCTTTGCAGACTTGATTCCAATGCGGCATCATTTGCGGCCGGCCTGGATTGCTGCATATGACCTTTTCCCTTTAGAGACATTGGAATTTAAGAAGACAGTTTTGCCCAAAGCGGTTGAAGAAAATTGGAACTGTCTTTTTTATCACGATCCGGAAGTCCCTTTGGCGCAAATTGCCTCCGACGGTAAAAATTTCACTGCTAAACCATTAGAGCACTAGTCGATATTTTTTTGGCTTTGCTGACATGTTAGATCGCATTGACAATTTGCATATCTATAATGGCAAAGGGCAAAATTATAGGAAATGGTTTCTGAACTATAATTTTTATCCGGACATCAAATCATCGAATATGAAACTTATCAAAACACACCTAATAGCCGTTTGTCTGACATTACTTGTTTTGTTTGCATCTTCCGAAGCCAGAGCTCAAGGATTTGGTAAAGATGAGCTGATCAAAGCTGCAAGGTTTTTAGAAGCTAAACCATTTGACGAGCAGGCCAAAATCATCAGAGGGCTTGCCGTTAAATACGTGATAGAAACCGACGAAGTGTCCGTAACAGTATGCGGTGGCAAAGCTGCTGAGCCACTTCTAGATAAGAAGAATAAAAACGGTCCCGAGCTGACGGCCCAATATACAATCGGAATGGCAGCTTTCAAACTACAGAATCCGAACAATGATAATGAATTGGACGCACAACTTGCCGGATTCGAAAGCGCCCTTAAAGCTTATGAGGCCATGATTAGTGAGAAGCCAAAAACAAAGCATCCGGGAATGGACGATCTTGTAAATAAAAGAAATTCTGGGGAGCTTAGAAATTACCTTGATGCCAATGGCTGCTCTAAAAAATGAAAAGCATGGCCTAGCTACCGACATCATATAAAGTTGTTGATATATTGAATTTAAAGCTTTTCATTTTAAGCCTTTAATTAATAAAACCTGCTGAAGCTCAAATAAAGGAATTAAGACCGAGAGGCAGCAGGTTTTACAAGGTATACTTGCATTTAAAGTAATAGAATTGAAGCTTATTTGAGTGAAATTACAGCATCAGCTGAACTCAGATCACAAGATGGAAAAAGTCACAATAGGAATAATTGGCGGATCCGGCCTTTATCAGATGGCCGAATTGAGGGTTTTGGAAGAACGTCAGGTTGACACTCCATTTGGCAAGCCATCGGATGCATTCATAATTGGCGAGCTGGATGGCGTCAGGGTCGCATTTCTAGCACGGCATGGACGGGGCCACCGTCTTTTACCGTCTGAGCTCCCTTTTCGGGCAAATATCTATGCATTTAAACTGATTGGAGTTGACTATATTCTATCGGTTTCAGCAGTCGGCTCGCTTAAGCAGGAATATGAACCGACGGATATGGTAATTCCGGATCAATTTTTCGACCGGACCCGAAGCCGCACAGAGGAATCTACATTTTTCGGCAACGGCATAGTCGGGCACATTACTTTTGCCAATCCAGTCTGCAGCGAGCTTGGAGATATCCTGGAAGCCGCTTGCAAAAATGTTGGAGTAAGAGTGCATCGCGGCGGAACTTACCTATGCATGGAAGGGCCGGCTTTCTCAACGAAAGCTGAATCAAACGTTTACCGCCAATGGGGAATGGACATTATAGGAATGACTAACCTTCAGGAGGCAAAGCTTGCCCGAGAGGCAGAAATCGCTTACGCTACGCTGGCTCTTGTGACGGATTACGACTGCTGGCACGAAGGGCATGATGCAGTAACAATTGAAATGGTAGTCGAATACTTGAATAAAAATGTAAGAAATGCCCAGTTGGTGTTAAAAGAAGCTGTAAAAGCAATCAGTGAAAAAACAACTCCCAATCCATTCGAGGGAGCGACAAAAAATGCCATTTTCACACAAAGACAGTTTTGGCCAGAAGAGACTCTAAAACGCCTGGAGGCTATTATTGGCAAATACGCCTAAAACAAAAATTGTGCTTTAAAAGGCAGAAGATAAGAAATTTTTCTCGCCTGAGGCAGTTTCAGCCAACCGGCAAATAAACTAAAAGCATCTTTTATAAAAGATGAAAAAGGCAACTCTCATTATAATTTTACTTACAACAATTTTTGGTTTATCAACCTCGCTTTCGGCTCAGCAAAATCCTGATCCGCTCCTGCAACGCGACCCATTGATGGAGGCTGACGCCAAGCACAATCTGGACGTTGCCTGGCAGGCATTTCGGCTTAAAAAAGCATACAAGGGCGTTTTGTTAAGGTTCGAGGAGACTTTTGCCGCATATCCTGATTTCTCTAAAATGGATGAATTCCTATACCTTGCCGGAATGAGCTGCTACTATCTTTCAGAAAATAAAGGTAAACAAAAAGTAGACCTCAAATCAGAAAGAGACAAGGAAAAATATAATCCTCAGAAAATGCGGCAGGAAGCCGAACTATATTTCGGCTTGATAATCGAAAAATATCCTGATAGCAAATACATTGACGAAGCCCGCCAAATGCTTGAAAAGCTCCGTAATCCCCGTTAAAAAAATGCTCGTTTTTTAACACGTTTTGCCGAAGAGTGTGTAAAATTATAAAATCTAGTACTTTGTATGATGCCTTTTGACTGTTTAGATAAAGAAAGGCATTTTGTTTTTTAAGCTCGAGCCAGGTGGAAATCATAGAATCGCAATTTTCGGCCAGCATCGCAGGAAATCTTTGAAATTTAATTTTCTGTTTAGATTTGGCTGGAATTTATCGAAAAGCCACTATCGAAAGAAAATTTTGGCAAAATTTTGTTAAGTTTTTTAATTTCTTGAAGTCAATAATTTGGAGAGATTTTAATTAATGTCATTAACAGTTGTTGGTTCAGTTGCATTTGATACACTCGAGACGCCATTTGGTAAAAAAGAGAGGGTGCTCGGCGGAGCTGCGACGCATTTTTCCCTTTCGGCGAGTTATTTCACAGAAGTGAATGCAGTAGGAATTGTCGGCGGCGATTTTGGCAATGAGAATTGGGAAGTCTTTCGACGTCATAAAATTAACACAGATGATATTGAGGTCGTAGCAGATGGTAAGACCTTTTTCTGGAGCGGACGTTATGACTATGATATGAACACTGCTCATACTCTAGAAACACAGTTGAATGTTTTTGAGACTTTTTCGCCGAAACTTTCCGACCGTTCGCGCCAGGCCAGGATGGTCTTTCTTGCGAATATTTTACCTACGCTGCAAAAATCAGTTCGGGAGCAATGCCCTGGTGCCGAGTTCGTCGCAATGGATACGATGAACTACTGGATTACCTCAATGAGAGATGCTGTCTTGGAAACAATCAAATGCACAGATTGCCTTATAATCAATGATGCAGAAGCAAGGATGATAGCTGAAGAGCCGAATATTCACCGGGCAGCAAAATGGATTATGAACCTGGGCCTAAAGGCTCTGGTGATCAAACGCGGTGAATATGGCGCCCTTTTATTCACTGATGAGAAATCATTTTTTTGCCCGGCATACCCGCTCGAGGAAGTTTTCGACCCGACGGGTGCCGGGGATACTTTTGCCGGAGGCTTTATGGGCTATCTGGCATCTCAAACAGAGTTAAACGATTCCACATTGCGTAGAGCTATGATTTATGGATCTGTAATGGCCTCATTCAACGTAGAGAGATTCGGCACGGAAAGGGTTGATTCACTCGATCCACAAGAGATAAATCAGCGTTTTACCCGTTTCAAGGAAATGACCCATTTTGATGATATACCTTTTGAACGTGTTGCCTCCGCCTAGCAATCAGAATGAAAGCTTGATTTAGATTGCTGGTTTTTACCAATTAGATTTGGTGTTCAATTATACTAGGATCTATAAAAATGGTAGAAGTTTGGTCAGTTAAATTTCTGAACATTGATTTATCATCTCAATAGCTGCTCAATAACTGCCGTAACATTACTTATTATTTTCTGTTGATTGATGAATCAAATAAATGACAAGCTTTGAGCGTAATAAAACAATCGCTCATAAAATGGAGAAAAGCCTTTCGCAAATCAATTTTAGAAATAAAGCCTCAAAATGGCGCATTGCCGGTATTGCAGCTATCTTAATTCAGTTGTTCGGCTTGATTGCAATGATTGCGGGCAATGTGCCAACGGCGCTTTATCTGATAATCCCTGCAATCTTTATCCTCGCCTTTGCCGTATCGAAAATCGAAACGGTATCGCAGGATAAGCTGGAGAAATCTCTGGATTTGAAAACAACGACACCAGAACTTCAACAAGCCAGCTTGTCAATTGCCGTCAATGATCTGGCAAGAGATCTGGAAATAGAGGAAGAGTCTTTGACAGATCTTCGATCTGCCCTGATCGTTGCACAGGATCTCGCATTTCGTCAGATACAAATGGAAGAAAATCGGCCTGTAATCAGGAATGCTTCATTGCTCGGCAATGATTTCGATGCCGCATACTTTTCCGGTCAGATGCTTGTATGCTGCGATACGGCGTTTCTGGTCAATCCACGATTTCCGCATGATAGGGTTTCTGCTTCGATTAAAAAGATGCAAAGGCTCAAAACCGCCTTGAACGGCCAAAGCACAAAACTGGGGCTACGGTTGATGTTGCTATTCATTACTCAAATGGGGCAGGAGGAATTAGACCGCTTGAGAAGAGATATTAAAACCACCTACTTTGCCCAAAGCCCGGTAGAGGTTGATATTCGTTTTCTTGACTTCGAAAAACTTCAAAGGATGTTTATACATGATGACAGGATTGCTTAAAGATAAAACCGGTTTGATAATAGGAGTTGCAAACAAAAGGTCAATAGCTTGGGCCTGCGCTGAGGCTGCTGCCGAAGCAGGTGCAAGGCTTGCTTTCACCTATCAGGGTGAGCGACTTAAGGAAGGAGTTGAAGCGTTGGCGGCCGGCATAGATGGTTCGCTTGTATTACCCTGCGATGTTACGGAACAGAGCACTGTTGACGCTGCATTTGAGGCTATTGGAAAGGAATTTGGTAAGCTCGATTTTGTCGTTCACTCTATAGCATTTGCCCCACGCGAAGCGCTCGAGGGTGAGTTTCTCACCACAACGCGCGATGCCTTCCGAACCGCACTAGAAGTAAGCGCTTTTTCTTTAACTCAAATTGCACTTGCTGCTTCTCCCTTGATGAAAAATGGCGGAAGCCTTGTAACCATGACATATTATGGCGCTGAGAAGGTTGTGCCGAACTACAATGTAATGGGAGTCGCAAAAGCCGCTCTTGAAGCCTCGGTCAGATACCTTGCCAATGACCTCGGAAAGCAAGGGGTAAGAGTAAACGCAATCAGTGCAGGGCCAATCAATACTCTCTCAGCACGCGGAGTCAAGGGGCTTGGCTCGATCTTCAGCTACGTCGCCGAGAAATCCCCACTTAAACGGAATGTAACTGCCCGAGAAGTCGGTAATACAGCCTTGTTTCTTGTAAGTGACCTCTCTAGCGCTATAACCGGTGAAACTATCTATGTAGATTGCGGCTACAACATTATGGGGCTGTAAAAACAATTATTACTTAGAGTAATTTCTCATTTGGATTACTAAATTTTTTTAAGGTAGTCAAAACATGGCACAAACGAAAGACAAGTCAACGGCCTTGCCGCTTAAATCGAAAACAATTGCCGAGATAAAAAAAACACAAGAAACTCAAGGATACTGGCGGCCTACAGATGACGAAGTCCTTTTGCGCTCACCCAAACCGGAGGATGAATATCGCTCTTCGGATTCCTGGAGAGTCTTTCGTATTATGGGCGAATTTGTAGCAGGGTTCGACGAACTTACTACCGTAACTCGCGGTGTGTCCATTTTCGGCTCTGCCCGAACCCGAGAAGATGACCCGATGTATGCTGCCGCACGCGAAACGGCCCGGCTCCTGGCAGAAGCCGGATTTGAAATAATCACTGGCGGAGGCCCTGGCATTATGGAAGCTGCAAATCGTGGAGCCTTCGAGGCGGGCAAGGTTTCGGTTGGCTGCAACATCGAACTGCCAATGGAACAGATTCCAAATCAGTATCAGACCAAGTCGCTCACTTTCAAGTACTTTTTTGTCCGGAAAACCATGTTCATCAAGTACAGCAATGCCTATATAATCTTTCCGGGCGGTTTCGGTACTATGGATGAACTCTTCGAGGCCCTTACACTGATTCAAACGAGGAAAATACGCAATTTCCCTGTTGTGCTCTTCAGCTCGCAATATTGGGCAGGCTTACTTCAATGGATAACATCTACAATGCTGCACGAAGGCAATATTTCGCCGGCTGATCTTCGTCTGATCTATCTGACAGATTCTCCCAAGGATGCAGTTGATTTTATAGTCAAGGTGGCAGATGCCGGTAACGAGAATGAAAAGTGATTTAACCAACCTGGCTAAATGCCCATTCCAGATAATCACGAGAAGTTTTTTCTGCAGAAATTGCAACGATTTCCGGCACTTCGTAGGGATGGATCTCACGCAGGCGGCGCTCCAGCTTCTCAAAAGTGTCTTTGGGGGCCTTGATTAAAATAAGGAACTCTTTATCTTCTGTTAGTTTTTCATCCCATCTGTAAAGAGATTTAATCGGGCCTGTTATCTGAACACAGGCAGCAAGCCGCTCTTCGACAAGCGTACGCGCAATTTTTTCTGCAATGTCGGCTTCCGGTGCGGTTGTAAATATTACAAACAACTCTTTTTCAGTGCTCATTTTTCTTTAGCCCTCTGTTTTCGGAGCAGAAAATTGAATTGCATTAACCGAGTTAAAATTAAAGTAAGTCAACAACCAACTAATTTCTTCAAGATTATTTGATTTGCAAAACCTTCTCATACTCGCCGCTTTCAACCCATTTGAGTATTTCTGACACTCGCCAAATGGGGAAAGGGTGAGACAAGCCGGCATTGATTATATCGGCCCAGAATTTATCCAGCTTGCTCTCGTCATAATTGCGCTCGAACTCACGCCCCTGTTCCAAAAACAATTCATAATCCATTTTTGAGGCAAACGTTCCGCCGGCCAATTTCATCATCGTTCTTCCGATAACGTGTGGATCTTGAACAACCAGCATCGCGGCGCGGTCGCAGGACAATTCTGCCCTTCGTGCCCAGGCTAAAAGTGCTCCGCTGATACCGGCAGAGACTATGAATTTGATGATTTCAGATCCAGGAACCAACCGGGCAACAGAAATATTTGCCAAGGCTTCCATCAATCGGGCAGCGGTAAGATAAAGCACATGTTCGGCGTGAATGTGCCCCACCTCATGTGCGATCACTGCAAGAGTTTCTTCATCGCTCAGCCGCTCGATTAAGGCAGAATGCAGTACGATCACAGGACGCTCGACTCCACCGGTAAAAGCATTGACCAAGGGATTTTGCTGAATAAACAAATCAGGCATTTCAACGCCGAGTGTACTGCAGGCAATCTGTAATTTAGCAAACAGGTCGGGACACTGAGTTTTCGTCACTTTTACAGCGCTTGCCATAAACATTACCCTGATTGCCGACTCGCCGGTTACGGCGAGCAGCTTTTTAAGCGCACTGTCAATTCCCGGAATGGCTTTTAACGCTGCTAAAGCTTTACTATCTGCAGGGTGGATGTAATCGTGCTTGCTCAATGAGGCGAATTTTTTATGCGGCGCGTCTGAAAGCGGCAACTTGCATCTACCACAGTTTGCGCTCGAATTAACATAGCCGGGCTTTACGCTGTTTTTTTGCCCGCAATACCTACAGCGAACATGGTTTGCCGGAACAATTTCAGAAGGTTCTTCGCGTTTTTTTGCCATAAACTGAGTTTAATTCAGCACCTGACATTCCACCAAGCCCTGAACGCAGTTACTTTGTTGAACCGGGTTCGGCGTTTTGTTTGCAGATCTTAATCTGAAGAGTAGGAATTTAGCTATGGTTGGATGCAATCGCTTTACCATTTCAAGGCGAGCCTAACAACCGATTCTAAATGATGAGTTTGTGGGAACATGTCCAGAATCGTGAAATGAGTGATGTCATAACCTGCATTTATCAGTTTTCCTATATCGCGTGCCAATGATGACGGCTCGCAAGAGACATAGGAAATCTGTCTCGGATGCATTTGGATGACTTTTTCAATTACAACATTTTCTATGCCGGACCGCGGCGGGTCCAGAATCACAGCATCAACTTCACATTGTTTGAAATTGAGGATAAAATCCTTTGCTGTGGCATTAATAGCAACGAAGTTTTCAAGTTTATTGCGTTTGGCATTCATTCTTGCAAGCCGTGCCGATGCAGCGTTTTCTTCTACAGCAAAAATTTTACGAAACGTTCTTGTAAGCGGAATCGAAAAAGTACCTACGCCGGAATAAATATCTATTGCAATGTCACCGGATAGAGACTGGGTAGCTCGCTCAACCAAAGTCTCTGTAAGATATTTATTGGCCTGAAAGAAAACTTCAGCAGAATATAGGATTTCGAATTCTCCCAGTTTTGTACTCAGCAGCTTGGCTTTTTTATTTTTTGGCCTGTCAGCAAAAAAGGAAAATTCATTTTCTGATTCGGCTGCCACCATATAGTTTATTGGCTTGTCTGCAGAGAAATTTTCCACCTTATCCGGAGGGCTTAAGCGTTCTGCAATTATTTCTTGCGGTTCGATGGTTTGCTCGGTAGAATCCCCTATTCCACCCTCTGACAAATCTCTATTGATTGAAAAAGTTTTGTTACCAGACACATTTTGTCCGCCAGAGAGAATTGATCTGCTTTTATCAAAGTTTTTTGATCTAAATTTGCTTTCTTCGGAGGTGAGTATCCGACGAAGCTCATTAAAAGCAGAATTCAACTCCTTACTTGCTACCGGACAATAATCAATATCCACAATCTCTCTGGAATTTCTCTTGTAAAATCCGAAACTGCTATCAATTTGTCTAAAGTGGACTTGCGCGCGGCGTCTGTAATTAAACTTTTCAGGCGATGGGACAACTTCAATTTCGGGTAAAGCGTCAAGCTTTGCAATCCTTTTCAGGCAATCAATCATTATCTCAAGCTTGGACTGAAGCTGCGCCGGATAATCAAGATGCTGAAAATCGCACCCACCGCAGACATTGTAATATCGGCAATGGGGAGCGACACGAAAAGGTGAGGCTTCGATTACAGAATCGATTTCTGCAAAACACAAGCCGCTTTTGATTTCTGTAACCTTAACCAACAGGCGGTCAAGAGGAGCAGCCATCGGAATAAAAATCACCCTGCCCTCTACCCTAGCAATGCCAAAACCGCGAGGTGCGATTTTTTCTACTGTAATCTCGAGCTGATCGCCCGGTTTGAGGCTCTCTGAAATATTGCTGCTCATAATTCGAAAAGACTAAGCCTCGGAATTTTTAATGTGTCCCTCAAATCTTTAAGTATCATAATCTTTTTAGTACGCTCAAAAGCGGCAGGGGGCATTTTAGATTTATATTCCCTGAGTGCTGCATCGGCTTTTCTCTCAACCTTTTTTAGCAAAGCCGGGTCTGAATTTTTAAGTAATGCATTGGAAATCATTTCCTCTATGTCGGAAAGACTGCGGTCAACGAGGTCTGCATTGAAATTAGCCATTGCTTTCAATTCCTCGATACGAATAATTGCCCTTTTAATTTCCTCCTGTACATAATCAACTTTGCATGCCTTTAATCTTTTTACTAATTCCACAAGCCGAGCTTTGATATCCGCCTCAGAGTATACACTTTCTGCTTCGATCTCTTCGGCTGTTTCTGCCGAGCCGATGCGCGTTGACAGCCATTCTTTATATTGCGCTTCTACCTCTTCTCGGCAAAACATCAGGCTTTTGATTGCACGCGGACGGGGATTTTTATCGAAATTATCGAAGACTTGCTCGATTGCGCGAATTACTATATGCAGAGGTATTCCGGACGTTCTCCAAGTTTCAATCAACGCCCAATCAATTGGGCTTAACAGGAGGTTTTTGCCACGCCGCCGAATAAAAACATCTTCGATTTCAGTAAAATAATTGTAATAATTTAAACTCATTCTCTGGAAAAATTAGCTTTATTTTGTTTCTTACTCTAACAACGGTTACTGAGCATTATTCTATCTTTATGTTAATCTAACGAGTATATGGCAGGCGAACGTCGAGACAGTTTTCAGACCTCATCAGGCATAGATCTGAAGAATGATTTCAACCCGGAGAATACCAGCCCTATCGAATATGAAAAGGACCTCGGAAGGCCGGGTGAATTCCCATTTACACGCGGTGTTAGGCAAAATATGTACCGTGGACGCCTTTGGACCATGAGGCAATATGCCGGTTACGCTACGGCAGCAGAGTCGAATGCAAGGTATAAATTCCTACTTAATGAAGGAACTACTGGGCTAAGTGTGGCATTCGACTTACCGACACAGATCGGGCTAGACTCTGACGATCCACTGGCAAGCGGCGAAGTTGGCAAAGTAGGTGTGGCGATAGACAGCATAGAGGATATGCTTGTTTTGTTTGATGGAATACCTCTCGATCGAGTTTCGACTTCGATGACCATAAATGCAACCGCCGCAATCCTCCTTTGCCTTTACCTTGCCGTCGCCCGCAGGCAGGGCGTTTCATTCGATAAAGTCAACGGCACGATTCAAAACGATATACTCAAAGAATATATTGCAAGGGGAACATACATTTATCCGCCAAGACCCAGCCTTCGGCTAATTACGGATATATTCGAATATTGCGCCGAAAGCGTTCCCAATTTCAACACAATTTCGATCTCTGGTTATCATATTCGCGAAGCCGGCTCGACCGCCGCTCAGGAAATTGCATTTACATTGGCTGATGGGATTGCTTATGTAGAGGCAGCTATCTCTCGCGGCCTGGACGTCGACAAATTCGCCCCGAGACTTTCGTTCTTTTTTAACGCACATAATCAATTACTGGAAGAAGTTGCGAAATTCAGGGCAGCCAGAAGACTTTGGGCGAGAATCATGAAAGAAAGGTTCAAGGCAAAAGACAAACGCTCGATGATGCTGCGGTTTCACACACAAACAGCCGGATCTACACTGACGGCTCAGCAGCCCGAGGTCAATGTGGTAAGAACAACAATACAAGCGCTGGCGGCTGTGCTTGGCGGAACGCAGAGCCTTCATACAAATTCGATGGATGAAGCTCTTGCCCTGCCGACTGAACAATCAGCACGTTTGGCGCTCAGGACGCAACAGGTAATCGCTTACGAGTCCGGTGTGGCGGATACTGTTGACCCGCTCGCGGGCAGCTATGCAATAGAGTATCTTACAAATGAGCTAGAAAAGTCCGCAGAAAAATTCATAGAAAAAATCGATGCCATGGGCGGAATGCTCTCTGCAATTGAATGCGGGTGGGTGCAGAGGGAAATTCAGGAAGCTGCTTACGCTTACCAACGCGCTGTTGAGACCAAAGAACAAATAGTCGTTGGAGTAAACAGCTTCCAGATAAATGAAGATACACCGATACCAATTCTAAAAGTTGATGAATCAATAGAGCGCGATCAGATACAAAGACTAAGGCAATTGCGCGCGTCCCGATCGCAGTCTGTCGTAGAGTCAAATCTGAATAAACTTTCAGAAGCTGCAAAAACCGACAGCAATCTTTTACCGATTATTTTAGAATGCGTGGAGAGTTTCGCCACCGTCGGCGAGATCAGCCATGCCCTCCGAAAGGTCTGGGGAGAATATCAAGAAAGCGTTACGATTTGATGGTAGTTCTATACTTGTCTGTTTGATTTTCGAAAATTAATTTTCGACAAATTTTCAGAAAAACCAGTATGCAGACATGTCAATTTTGACCGCCAGAATTGCTTCGTGGAATTCTGAAGAACAAGCGGGCGCGCTCTCTTGAGGTCTGCACCTGATAAATATTTCCACCGGATGAAACCTTGACGTTATTGGCAGAAAGCGTACTGCCTATTGCCCTGTGAAAAGCCGAGATGGCTTTGTTGAGATCGGTCTGCGCCTGCAGTTCCCGGCTGCGGGCTGTAATCAATTCTATCTGCCTTTGCTGCACAAGGTAGAAAGTGGTAGTGCCGGCACGAAATTGCCTCTGCTCGCTTTCGAACAATTTTTCGGCCGCCTCTCTTGCCGCAACAGCAGAGGCAAGCCGTGCTTCTGCGGATCGAAGCGATTCCAGGGCATTCCTCACATCTGCCTCGATTATCTGCTCGAGCTGTTCACGTTGGTTTTCAATTTTTTTGCCTTCGGCTAGTGTACGCCCAAGATTTGCCTGCGCAACCTTATTAGTAAGCGGCAAGCTTATCGTAACCCCAACTCTGTAGGACGGATAATTTGTGCTGAATAAATTACCGAGCGATGTTTGATAACCCCCAATGAAGTCCGGAGGAACGCGTCCGGTGCCATTCTGGGTAACTGTACCTGCCAAACCCTGCAAAGTGTAGCTAGTCGTAAGGTCAATTTGAGGCTTTGTCTGGTCTCTATAGAATTTTTCATCTATTTTATTGAGCTCGCCGGAAACTTTAAGTTGAAAAACTTCTGGCCTGGAGCGCAATGCCTCGTCTAGGGCTTCTTTCAGGCTGACCCTTGGCGGATCGAGGCTGACCGGCGACACTGGCACTATTTGTGCGTTCCATTCGGGAGAGTTCCTGTTAGAAAGCATAAGTACTTTCAGGGCATTTTCTGCCCTTGTTACATTTTCCTGCGCTGTATAAACATTCTGTTCGAGAGTGGTTATCTGAGCTGTGGCAGCAACCAGATCAATCGGCGGTAAAATTCCTTTTTCTACCTGCCGCCGATTGCTCTCCAACTGGTCGCGGGCTTGTCTAACGGCATCAAGCTGTACCTGTAAATTTCTCAACGCAAAGACCAGATCCCAATAAGCCTGTTCGACTGCCGCAATCGTCTCTATCGCGCGTCGGCGAAATTCTGCGTCAGAGATCTCGACATTTTTCTTTGCAATTTCAATAGACCTTCGGTTTGAATCGAATCGTAAATTGCGGAAAAGCGGCTGCGTGTATGAGAAAGTCAAAAGAGTTGGGAATTGAGGATTCAAAAAAGCATTTGTATTACTAGTCGTTGTCCGTGAATTATCAAAGCGGGCAGAGTAGCTGCCGCCAAAACGTGGAGAGAGCCCTCCAAATCCAGCTGACCCGAAAATCCTTTTTTGTACGACTGATCCGTTAACGGCGCCTCCAATTAGCGATGCAGTAGGTGTAGTTGCGCTTTCGTAATAGCTTTCTGCCTCAATCTGCGGGTCATAAACACCACGGGCTGACCTCAGGGAAAACTCGGCAACCTCGACATCGTTTCTTGCAGCATCAATATCGTTGCTGTTTTGAAGAGCAAACTCGATTGCCTGTTCAAGCGTCAGCGTCATTTGATTGTCCACAGATACTCCTACTCTCTGATTCGAAGGGAGCGGCCTTTGCGGTGCCTCGAAGTTCGGCGCTACAGGCGGAGGATTGTCTGGCAATGGCGGCGTAGGCGTCGCTTTAGGCAGGCTTGATTGCTGCGGCGTTATGGTTTGCTGGGATGAAGTTGTCTCTTGAGCCGGTGACAACACTGAGTAGTTGAAACCAAATAAGATTATCGCGGCGATATTAATCCATCGCATAATGAAACTCCTGAATGCTATTACTTTAATGACAGGCGTAATTTGATTGCTTTTGATTTTTTTTCTGGGCACTAATCCGGTTTTACTTTAACCATCGCTAGCTGATAATTCCTTTTCCGCAAGAAGATCACTCCTATTCACTTTTATTCCTTTTCAAATGAAGAAACAGAAAAAGTAGTCTCTTCTTGCGGCTCGGCTACTGCTTCCCTCTTTCGTCTAAACTTTGCTAATAGCCTGTCTTGGAGATTTTTTATAATAGATACCAGCCGTTTAAAGCCTGCAGATTCGGCAATGTCATCGAATAAAGAATAAAAAACCGGAACAGCCAGCAGGGTCAGCAAAAGACAAAGCGACTGGCCGCCTATTACGAGAATTCCTATTGAGCGATTGGTCGCTGCACCTGCTCCCGAACCCAAAACTAGCGGAATCATTCCGGCAACAAGTGAAATCGTAGTCATCAGAATCGGACGCAGCCTGTCACGGTTGGCCTGAATGATCGCCTCGTAACGATTCAATCCCTGTGAGCGCAAATTATTTGTATGATCTATCTGCAAGATTGCGTTTTTCTTGACTATGCCGAATAGTAGGAGTATTCCCAGTGCTGAGAATATGTTCAGGGTTTGGCCGGCCATTGCAGTTGACAGCAAAGCGAACGGAACAGAAAGCGGTAGCGTCAACAAAATGGTGACCGGATGTATGAACGATTCAAACTGCGCAGCCAAGATCAAATACATGAACACAAATGAAAGCAAGAAAGCATACATAAAAGAATCGTATGCTTTTTGAAGCTCTTTTGACTGCCCGGTTACACCGGAAGTGTACTCAGGCGGAAGCTTCAGGTCTGCAACGAATTTCTGAACCTTCGCAAGGGCATCGGCCTCAGATTGATTGGGCGGAAGTCCGGCTGAAATAGTTACCTGTCTTTGGCGGTTCAAACGGCTTATTGAAGCTGGTGAGAGGCCCTCATCAAGAGTTACGACCCTGTCCAGACCAACGGTACCGCCTCTCGTGGAAGTTACGGTAAACCACGGGAGGTAACTTCTGTCGCGGCGATATTGCTCCTGCGCGCGGACGACGACATCGTACATACGTGATCCCTCGCTGTAGGTGGAAACAATCTGGCCGCCTGAAAGTATGTTCAGGGCTTGTGCTACATCACCAGCCCTGACGCCTAAATCTGCAGCTTTTGCCCTGTCAATTTTTACTTGTATTTCCGGCGTCCCGAGATCAATCGAATTGTCAGGATCGCGGAAAACCGGATCTTGCTTCATTTTTTCGACTACGGCATTTGCGTATTGGGTCAGTTTTTCCATATCAGGTCCGGCAATGTAATAGCCGATACCGGTTCCGCCTCTCCCAAGGCCAATACTGCCGGCAATTGAAGAACTAGCTGATACGGATATTTGGTAATCTTTAGAGGCATAACGCTGGACAAGCTTTCTCACCTGGTTGATCAGCTCTGCCTGAGATTTACTCCTTTCGGAAACTGGCACTAGAGCAACGTTGATAAATCCGTTGTTTGGTCCTGACCCTCTGCCGAAGCCGGCAAGCACAAGAGTGTTTTTTACTCCCGGAACCTGCTCTCTAATATCACGTGCGATCCTGTCCAGAATTGACTGTGTCGCTGAGAGCGAAGTTCCCTGCGGTGCTCGTAGATTGACCTGGAATAAAGACTCATCTTCATCAGGCAGGAACGACATCCCGACAAATTTATAAAGCGGATAAATCGAAGCGACCGTCAGAATACACAGCAGTACGACTGCCCAGCGAAATCTCATCGCCAGCTTTAACAGCCATGTGTAGCCTGAATCAATTTTTTGATAAAACCATCCTGCCTTGCTAGTATGTGATGAATGCGACACATCATTGGCGTGTACATGATTGCCGTGTCCGGCATTTTCCCAGTAATCCGGATTACTACCATCGGTTTCTTCTTTTGAACTTCCGTTTTTTGAGCCGTCTTCAGTTTGGTAAAGGCTCTGGCCGGTCGTTGCCGTTGACTTAACCTTACTTCCGTCATCTTCAAATTGACCCTTGTGTGAGCCATCTTCAGAAGGGGCTTTCAACCAACGGGCAGCCAGCATCGGCGTAAGTGTGAATGAAACAATCAACGAAACTGCAATTGCCGCTGCTGCTGTCAGGCCGAATGAGGACATGAAGCGGCCGACTATTCCTGTCATGAAACCGACAGGGACGAAAACTGCCAAAAGAGACAAAGTGGTTGCCAAAACGGCAAGTCCGATTTCCCGCGTCCCCTCAATTGCCGCACGAAACGGATCAACGCCTTTTTCTTCGATAAATCTATAGATGTTTTCCAGAACTACGATGGCATCATCAATAACAATCCCGACCATAAGAGTCAGTGCCAGCATCGTCATCTGATTAAGCGAATAA
>DATLZX010000070.1:0-11624 GCA_035573795.1 Pyrinomonadaceae bacterium
AATCCATAATCAATAAATACACTCAGAAAAAAAACACTCAGAAAATTAATTTGTCCAAACAATGAAAACTGGCAAAAGAGAGAATTTCAAACGATGAAGCCGGTCTCAGCCTGCCCGGATTTAAATTGTTTTTACCCTTAATCAAATATCACGAAAAGAAATTTTCATCGGAAAAATCTGTCAAATAGTGGCAACCTGGTGCGTAGCGACGACTAAGAGCAGGCAGCGAAGAATCCGAAAAATCTGCCATACAGCGGCAACCCACACCAAAAATGAGTTAAGTGTAAAAGCAAACAGGCTCTGCGAAAATATTCCACTGAGCAGGCGTAGGCATTAGCTCAAGCGGCTGAAACGAGCGGTCAGGCTCTTTGGAAATATTCTACCGAAAGAGTGCAGGCGGTGGTGGCGATACGACGAATGCCGGGTCAGGCCCTGTGGAAATACTCTACCGAGTCCCTGATTTCCATTTCTAGTTTGCCTTCGCCGGCTGCAAGGTCCAAATGAGCGATGGTTTCCGAAACGGCGAGGAAGGTATGGACGCCCTGGCCAAAAGATTTGGGAAATAATTTCGCTGCCAGGTCAAATGCACAGAAAGATCCATTGCCGATAAGTTGTAGAATCTGCTGTTGGCGGAGCTCGATCTGGCGTCTGTAGCGGTTAAATAGCTCCTCAAAATCAGTAATCGGCTCGCCATGGCCTGTCAGCAGAAGGGTAGGTTTCAGCGAGCGAATGCGTGCCAGGCTCACGAGATATTCTGCCAAAGAGGGAAAGCGCCGATTGGGATCAATCGGGTCAGGAGCCAGAATCGGGTTGGGTGTAATCCGCTTCAGCGCGCAGTCGCCGCATATCATTGTCCGATCGGCTTCGCGGAAAAGCGAACATGAGCCGGGAGTATGTCCGGGAGTATGTATTACCCTGATCGAGCCGGTTTCAAACTCCAGCTCAAGCTCGTCATCAAGGGGCAAAAAATCGTCTTTGTCGAGAGGGTCTGTCAGAAGGCTGATTTCATCATAGATCGAGCGCATCGAATCGAAGACCTTGGCAGGAACTCCCGAACGAAGCAGAAGCCGACGCTGGTCCTCATTTGAAAGCCGACCAAAAAGGTGGCCTCTTTCCCAGGGATGAATATAAATTTCAGCTATGCCATTGGCTCCGGCCGTAGAGCCGGAGGAATTATCAATACGTGAAAGCTGCCTTATCCTGGCAGCAAGCCCGCAATGGTCTTCATGAGCATGGGTCAAAACTATTCTTCTGAGATCAGTAAAATCCACCCCGTGTTTTTTAAGACGGGATTTAAGCGCTGATTCAGCCTCGGAAGTTTTAGGGCCGGTGTCAATAAGCGTCAGCGGGTCTTCGCGAATCAGGTAAACATTTACATCGCCAACATAAAAGGGTGTCGGAATCGCAATCGGGATAATCTTCATCGGCAGATTCTGAAAATCAATATTTATTCAGGTTTAAATTACTTTAACAAATCGCTTTTGTAAGAGAGGAATAAAAAGTTTCGAGATGATATCATAGGTTTACTTCCTCCAAATGCAAAGTACAAACAAATGCAGGGTGCAAAAAGCATTAATTCGGATCTTGTAGATTATGATTATCTGATTGCAGGAGGCGGGCCGGCCGGCTCATCTCTTGCGCTGCGGCTGAATGAAAGCGGGTTCAAGGTAATCATCATAGAAAAGCAAAAATTCCCGCGCGAAAAGCTTTGCGGTGAATTTGTTACGCCCGAGTGTTTGCAATACCTGGAAGATCTGGACGTATTGGATGAAATAAAAAAGGCCGGTGCCGTCAGGATAGAGGAAACCTGTTTTTATTCACCGAAGGGAAGAAAACTGACGATTCCCTCAAAGTGGTTCGGCGCATCGCCCGCGCTTGGAATCAGCCGCAGCCTTCTGGATCAAATCCTTTTGAACAAAGCCAAATCCGGCGGTATAGAGGTATTGGAAAATGCCAGATTGGTTGGGTTGGCCAGGGAAGATAGAAAGATCAAATCAGCCATCGTAAAATTTTCCACCGGTGAAAAAATCGAGATAGCGGCCAGAAATTTTATTGATGCAACGGGAAGAAGCCGAGCAGTAGCCCGTTATCTGGCTTCGAAAACCTGCAAGAAAAATACATCTGCCGCAAGATGGGTAGCCTTCAAAAACCATCTTTCCAACACAAGGTGCGAGGCAAATACCTGCGAGATTTACTTTTTCAACGGAGGATATGCCGGCCTGAGTCATATTGAAAATGGCATGGCAAATCTTTGCCTGATAATTGATTCAAAGCGGTTGAACCCGGCGCTCGGCCCGGTAACCGCAATCAGAGCCTTGATGAAAGAAAATAGCCGGGCGAAGTTTACGCTTGGCGAATCGGCTGCCTGCAAGGAATGGATAGGCTCGGGAGTTTACTCCTACGGTCAGCCCGATACAAGACTGTCGGCAGAAAATGTGGCGTTTATAGGGGATGCGGCTTCGTTTGCAGACCCTTTTACGGGCAGCGGCTTGTTATTCGCCCTCGAGACTTCGGATTCACTTGCAAGGTTTGTAAGAGAGAACAAAACAACGGCTATCGAAAACTTTTCGATAACTACCGGCGAGATTACAAAAATCCGCAGCCGCATCTGCTGTTTATTAAGGCATTTCGCGTTTGATGCTAAAAGGGCAGAAGCCGCAATCTTTATTGCCGGAATTAGCAAAAGGCTCTGCCGCAGCCTTGCCTCGGCAACAAGAAAAAGCGGCAAATCGCGTTATGATAAAATTTACAGCCGCTGAGAATCTCTAATCAAACCCACTGCCCCAATCAAAACTTTCTTTACTAAATCAAAAACATATTCCTGAACAAAAAGGCCAAAAGCTTAGCGGCTAGAAACTAAAGGATAAAAACAACAAATAAATAAGGCTGAAGGGAAAAAACCGACGCCACTTGAAGAATGAATGGCCAATAATTCAAATCGGGGAATAAATTCTCATTATGGAATAAAAAAATTTTATAAAACGTAAAGATTTTGTAATAAAAACGCTTGCCAAACCGGAAAAATTAGGCTACAAACCTAAAAGCATCTCGGCTCAAAAGCATTAGTAACAAAACAAATATTGTTTTCAGGCAGACAGATTGAAAAAATAGTTCCCCAAACTATATCTTAGGTCCGGATTGGCCAGGCCACAGGAGATTTTCCGGAGTTTTCTGCCCGCCATTGGGCAGGTTCAATAGTCTGCTTTGCAAAAACTCGAAAAAGAGAAGCCGAACTAAAGAATAAAGATTGCTTAGGGGGTAAGTTGAATGAAATCGTATTGTTGCTTCGAATTGAGGAAATTAGCTATTTGTTTGATTTGGGTCGCCTGCGCGGCCGCTTTTGTTTTTGGACAGGCGCAGGTGAGCACCGCTGATTTGACCGGCACCGTAGTTGATCAAAATGATGCCGCGGTACCGGGAGCCACCGTAACAGCCAGAAGCCTTGCAACAGGGCTTGTCCGCAGCGTAACGGCCGGTCCGGACGGCAGTTATACGTTTATCGGCCTGCCGCCGGGAAATTATGAACTTACTGCCGAGAGCCCGAATTTCAAGAAAATTACGATTTCGCCGGTAAGATTAACTGTTGGCCAGAGTGCCGAGCTTAAAATAAAACTGGAGGTCGGCGCTCCGGACGTAGTAGTAAATGTTTCAGGCGAAAATATAGAACTGATTGAAACAAGTAAGAGTTCCGTCGCAAATACGATTTCAACCGAGCAGATTCAAAATTTACCGATCAATGAAAGAAGCGCAACAGGCTTTGCCCTTACACTTTCTACGGTTAACAGGGATAATGGCCGTCCTATAGGCCCTGCTCCGACCTCGGGGCTGAACATCGGAGGCCAGCGAGGCCGATCAACGCAGGTAAATGTTGACGGGGCTGACTTTACTGATAATTCCATAAATGCCGCCCGTTCGACAGTAGGCCAGGAAGCGGTACAGGAATATCAGGTTTCGACAAATTCATATATGCCCGAGTTTGGCCGAGCTACGGGCGGAATCGTAAACATCGTTACAAAACGCGGAACGAATGATTTCCGCGGTAATATTTTCGGCTTTTTGCGTGATAAGACCATACAGGCAAGAAACGCCTTTGCGCCTGCCGGCCCTAAACCTGATTTTACCCGTGGACAATACGGAGCTACACTTGGCGGGCCGATTATCAAGGATAGGACTTTCTTCTTTTTCTCTTTCGAGGGAAGGCAGCGACGCGAGTCCGGCTTTTTCACTACGAATGTTGCACAGGGACTGACCGGCTCGATCACGCTTCCGCCTGCACTGGGCGGACAAACCTATAATTATCTGACGCCTGCTCAGGTCGCTTATGCAAATGCCCTTTTAAGTGTAAGCCCGCCTACGGCAGTAGCCTATCTGACGCTTGCCTCGAGCGGTGGCTACACGGCATTGACAGGCACAAACCCCTTGATAAGTCCGGGAGGCTTCGGAGTTCCGGCAGGACAGGTAATCGGGCCGCGCTTTCTGCTTTCAGGTACGCCGGTGCCGACTTCTACCGTAAACAGTGCCGGAGACCCAATCGCATTTCGCCCGCTATTTTCACTGCAGCCGGTTTTTCCGATTACTGATAAAACGCATTATTTTTCGATCAGGGCAGACCATGCACTGAATTCATCGAACCAGCTGACAATGCGTTTTGGCTACAATCCCAGCAAGATAACCGGAATCCAGGTAGAATCCCAAAACCAGTCGCTTGGGCAAAATGACTTTTCCCGAACCGGGATAACCGATACCAAGGATACGTCTTTCTCTGCAGGCCTAAATTCGACGCTTTCGCCAACGGTACTGAATGAATTCCGGTTCAGCTACGGCCGGCGGAAAACCAGCTTTCGTTCGCAGAACAATGACGCAGTCGCTTTCAATATTACCGATACGGCATTTATCGGCCGCGAGCTTTTCTCTCCCGTAGATCGAACCGAAACAAGGTACCAATTTGCGAATAATCTGAATATCGTTGCCGGCAGCCACACATTGAAATTTGGTGCAGACTTCAATTTCGTAGAGATTCCGCGAGCGCTCTTCGAGCTGAACTTTGCCGGTTTGTTCAATTTTGGCGAGTTTGCCTCGACCAATATTGCCGCATTCCCTACTATCGGAAGCCTGACGCCGCCGCCCTTTACTCCGGTACAATCCTACGGGCTCGGGCTGCCGTCAATCTACATTCAGGGGTTTGGTAATCCGATTTCTAAGATCAAGAACAAGCCAATAGCATTCTTTGCGCAGGATTCCTGGAAGCTGCATCCGCGGTTTACGCTGAATTACGGCGTAAGATACGATGTGGAGTTGACTGAAACTATTGCTCCTACACCATTTCGCGATCCGCTTACCGGCATCTCGCTTTCCTCCAATGACATCCTTGCCGCGCAGGACGCAGTCGGAGTCCAGCAGGGTTTCCCGAGGGATACAAACAACTGGGCTCCAAGGCTGGGCGCAGCCTGGGATCTTTTCGGAAATGGGCAAACCGTGCTTCGCGGTGCGTTCGGCTTGTTCTATGACCACCCGCTGCTGGCCGTAGCGTTCAATTCCGATATTGCAGACGCATCTCAACAGCAGCAGGCGGTTTTGACACCCGGAAGCCCAAGCCCGACAGCCCTTTTGAATGCAACTCAGGTATTTCAAGGGACGGTTTGCACCGCTGCAGGAGGCAACCCGATCTGCCCGACAGGCGTTTTCACGCCAGGCGCCGCAGCAACAGCCAAATATCAGTTTGGCCGACAGAGATTCAATGACCAGACTTTCCCGGGATTTGGTACGATATTGCCCTTTACGTTGCCGGTCGCAAAAGATTTCCAGTATGCGTCTGCAGTTCAGGGCAACTTTTCCGTAGAGCAGAAACTGGGCAAAAATATGACCCTGACAGTGGGTTATATCTATGTTGGCGCCCGTCATCTGCCCCACCCGACCGACCTGAATACCCCGAATACGACGCTTCAGATACAAAACTTTCAGAGGTTTTCGGGCGGGCTGCTGCCCCGCAGCACGACTGAGGCTTTGGCCGGGATCTCCATTGCTTCTTCAAGCCCAGGCTCGTCATTTACCAATCCATACGGGCAAACATGCGTTGTGGTGATCCCGGGAATGATTGCACAATGTCCGCAGGGGCGTGTAGTCAATCCCTTCATAGCAAACGTTTTCCGTCCAAGCGGACCGAATTATTTCCTGGCAGCCGCGCTTTCGGGCGGTTCGGTTACAAAGGCTGTGCTCGACTCACAGCTCGGCGGCAGCCTGAGGACGCCAGGTGTGATCTCTCCGTTTGGTTCTGTAAATGCCCAGATCTCAGACGGCAATTCATCCTATAATGCGATGAATGTCGAACTAAAGCGAAGGTTTGCAAATAACTTTGCATTTTTCGCCACTTACACCTGGTCACATGCGATTGACGATTCCTCGGATCTGCAGACACTTCTCATCGCGCAGGATGTAAACCGCTTCAATCTTGAAAAGGCAAATTCGCTTTTTGATCAAAGGCATCGTCTGGTATTCAGCGGCTTTCTTTCCTCGCCGCAGGGCTGGCGTAAAGCCGAAAGTTTCGGTAAGAGGTTTTTTGCCGATTTCACGATTGCACCCATTATCGAAATCTCTTCAGGCAGGCCGTTTAATATCATCACGAATATTGATACAAATAACGACCAATCCACGCAGACCGACCGGCCGGACGTTACAACCGGCGGTCAGCTCTGTGCGGCGACGCTGCCGGTTTCGCTCGTGCCAGCCGGCGCTCCTTGCTCGCTTTTCGATTTCGATAAAAACGGAAACATCATTTTCGGAATCGGTAGCTTGGGCCGAAATATGGGCCTTACCGGCCCGTATGCCTCGGTTGACCTGAGGGTGAGCAGGGGCTTCTACTTCGGCGAAAGGATCAGGATTGACCTGATTGCTGAAGGATTTAATCTCTTCAATCGCTTTAATGAAGCTGCCGCCTCGCCGTTTTTCGGCTCGGTAAATTCAATCGGCCAAAGGCGTGGTGATAAATACGCCGGCCGATCTACCGCAGCCTATGACCAGAGGCAGTTCCAATTGGGAATCAAAATCAATTTCTGACCTCAAGCAACATCCGGGCGACCTTGCACAAAAACTGATGTAAGAATAAACAGTGTTTGGCAAGGCCCGAAAAAAACAAAGGGCGGTTTTTGGCCGATATCTGAATTGGCAGATATTAGAAGGTACAATGGCCAAAGCTGCTCTTTTGTTTTTTACAGATTAGTTCGAGGATTACCTGGTGGTGGTAGTTTTATCATCATCTGCGACCTTGTGGTTTTTTAGCAGGTAGCTTCGAGGCCATTCACGCTGAGATGAACTGTCTTGGCAAGGCCAATTCATTTATCAGCAAAAAAACTTTATCTAAAGTATTATTTTAGTTTATGAGGATATAAGAAGGATTGCTGCTTATGGGCTGATTTTCTCAGTTTTTCCCTCGGTCAAAGCAGATCAAACGATGCAGCTGTCCGTAAATTGATTTTTTTGAAGTATTTTGTAAAACATCTTTCAATGTTGAAAGCATGAGAAACAATTAAACAACATTTCAAGCCGGTTCGTAAGTTGTAACAACAGGCAATAAATGGCTGAATTTATTGAAAAACTCAGGGAAAAGGCTCGGTCAATAGGTTTCAATTCCGTTGGAATTACCAGTGCAGAAAAGCTCGAGCAAGAGCAGGCCCGCCTGGCCGAATGGCTTGAGAGAGGGTTTCATGGCGAAATGCATTGGATGGCTCGCTATGGAGAACGACGCGCCGACCCCAAACTTGTCCTTGAAAATGCAAAGTCCGTCATTGTTACTACAACGAATTATTTCACTCCTTATGAACACTCAAAATCGCCCTCGGCAGGTAAGATTTCCCGTTATGCCTGGGGAGATGATTATCATAAGGTAATCCGAAAAAGGCTCGAGAATTTATTGGGATGGGTCAGAAAAGAGCTGGGGGATGAGATTCGCGGCAGGGTTGCCGTTGATTCAGCACCTGCAATGGAAAAACCATTGGCCGTAAGGGCAGGGCTCGGATGGATCGGGAAGAACACAAATCTAATAACCAGAGAGGCCGGCTCCTGGGTATTTATCGGGCTGATCCTTCTGGATAAGGAGCTTGAGACAACAAGGCCTTTTGATTCGGATTTTTGCGGTAGCTGCATGGCCTGTATCGAGGCCTGCCCTACGGGCGCATTAGTCGAGCCTTATGTATTGGATTCGCGGCAATGTATATCCTATGCAACGATAGAACTTCGCACTGAGGAAATGCCGGATAACATTGCAGAAAACCTTCAAGGCTGGATTTATGGCTGCGATATTTGCCAGGAAGTCTGTCCGTGGAACCGCTTCGAGACGGACTGCGAGAGCAAGGAATTTGCCCCAAGGCATGATGAAACCGAGCTTGAACTTAAAAAAGTTATCGAGATGACAGAGGATGAATATCAAAAACGATTCAACTCGAGCTCGATGAAGCGGGCGAAGCTGAGCGGATTAAAACGCAATGCCAAAACGCTCTTGAAAAACAAAAGCCAGAGCCGGGGCAAATAGGCAAAACTCATTTTTATTTAGGCTATATGGTGAATCCCGTTATATTATCAGCCTTTAAGCCAATAGCTAAAAATAAATTTTCTTCAAGCGCCTTTTTCGGGGCTGGCTGTTAATCATAACTCAGCTCCGGAGAAGATTCAGTTCAGGAGAAGCCAGAAAAATTTTTAGCATACTATCCGGCCGGCCGTCTGATACAATTGGAACAATAACTATGAGGCTTAAAGACTCATATGGCAGGGTAATCCGCGATCTGAGGGTGTCGCTTACCGATAGGTGCAACTTCAGGTGTTTTTACTGTTTGCCTGAGGCAAAGGCTTCTCTTGCCCATCGGGACAAAATCCTTACTTTCGAAGAAATATGCCGGTTAGTAAAAATTTTTGTCCGGCTCGGTGTAGACAAAATCAGGCTGACCGGAGGCGAGCCGTTGATTCGCCGCGATATCGTAAAGCTGGTCGAGATGATTCGCAGGATCGAGCCGGGGCCCGCCGACCTTGCTCTTACAACTAATGGCTATGATTTCGGCAGGTTTGCAAAAGGCCTGTATGAGGCTGGATTGAATCGGGTAACTATCAGCCTCGATTCGCTCGATAAAACACGATTTGCGGAAATTACGGGAGTTGATGCTCTGGAAAATGTGCTGGAGGCAGTATCAATTGCTCAGCAAACAGGTTTTTCGCCGGTGAAAATAAACGTAGTGGTAGTTCGCGGCCGCAATGATGACGAAATAGTCGAATTCGCAAGATTTGCCAGGGAAAAAATGCTTTCAGTCCGCTTCATTGAGTATATGCCGCTTGATTCGTCGCACTGCTGGCGGCCGGAGCTGGTTGTTTCGGGAAGGGAGATTTTTTCGAAAATCAACAGTGTTTATCCTTTGACTCTCAAGAATATAGACCGGCAGAGCGAGACAGCAAAAAGATATGCCTTTGCCGATAAAACACCGGGTGAGATCGGGATAATTGCTCCGGTTACGGAACAATTCTGCGGACAATGTTCAAGGATAAGGCTGACGGCTGACGGGCAGCTCAGAACCTGCCTTTTTTCTGTCGTCGAGCATGATTTGCGCTCAGCAATGAGGGCAGGCGAAAGCGATCAGGACTTGATACGGCGGATCATCAGGATAGTTACAATGAAAGAGGCCGGACACAGCATAAATTCAAAGGATTTCGTACCGCCGGCACGCAGCATGAGCTTTATCGGCGGTTGATGGAAACCTGAAGTTATAAAGAATCGAGCGGCAGGCGATCAGCTTGGTTTTTTGCCCATCATGTCGAGCCCGACGGCAAGGACGAGTATTGACCCCTTAATAATATCCTGCATAAAATCCCTGACGTTTAACAGAGACATACCATTATCGAGGCTTGCCATAATCAATGCTCCGAGGCAGGCGCCAAAGATCGTGCCGCGGCCGCCCATCAATGACGCTCCGCCGATTACGCAGGCTGCTATGGCATCCAGTTCTTTGAGCACTCCGGCATCAGGAGCAGCGCTGCCGACGCGTGCAGTAAAAATCAATGCAGCAACGCCGGTAAGCCCTCCGAGCAAGGCATAAACTTTAAGAATATTTCGCTCGATTTTTATTCCCGAAAGCCGCGCTGCCTCTTGGTTGCCTCCGATTGCATAGAGGTAACGGCCGAAAACGGTGGAATTTGTAATGAAGCTGCCGGCGAGTGCCGCAGCAAGCAGTATCATTACGGGAACCGGAATACCGCGATAGGAGTTCATTACATAAACAAATAAAAGGACGGCTATAGAAGGAAGGGCTATTTTGATCAAGGTGACCTGCAATGATTCGTTGCCAAGGCCATAATCTTTCAACGCTTTGCGGTAACGCAAGGCATTGAAGATGATGACCAGGACAGCAATAGTGCCCAATACCCAGCCTATGCCGGGCTGTATATAGTTATTTGCTATAGCAGAAAAATTGGAATCTGATACAGGAACCGTATAGCCGCCCAGAAGCCATTTTACGGCACCGCGCCAGGCTAGCAGGCCGCCAAGCGTAACGATGAAAGCAGGGATATTAAAATAGGCAGTCAGGCTGCCCTGGAGCAGGCCGATCGCTATGCCGACAAAGATAGCAGCCGCAATGGACAAAGGCAGGCCCAGCTGGTAATTTTCAAGGCAAATAGCAGCTACTCCGCCGGCAAAGCCCAACACCGAACCAACTGACAGATCAATATTGCCCGAGACAATCAGCATCAGCATGCCGACGGCAAGTATTGCCGTGACGGAAACCTGTGTAGCCAGGTTTGAAAGGTTCAATGGCGTAAGGAATATGCTGCCCGTTGCCCAATGAAAATAACCCCAAATAGCAGCCAGGATCACTATCATTACATAAGCACGAAGTGAGGAGCCGGATAATAGACTTTTTGCCGATTCTTTCATTATGTATGAATTTTTATGATTGTATAAACTTGGTGAAGCTTCCTTTTAAGTTAAGTTTTTGCTGTTCAATGAGTTAATTTTCTCTTACTGCTATTGCTCTTTCAGAAAACACTGAAAATTTGAAAACCGTCGGCTATTTCTCAATTGCTGCCTGTTGCGGCGGCCATCACGGTTTCAGCAGTTGCCTGCTCACGTGTAAATGTGGCAGCAGGCCTGCCCTCGCACAAAACCAAGATCCTGTCGGAAAGCCCCAGGACTTCCGGAAGTTCGGACGATACCATTACGATGGCCATTCCTTCAGAAGCCAGGCGGTCAATCTCTGCATAGATTTCCTGCTTGGCTCCAACATCGATCCCGCGAGTTGGTTCGTCCAGAAATAAAACTTTCGGCTCGCTCAAAAGCCACTTTCCTAAAACCACTTTTTGCTGATTGCCGCCGGAAAGATTTCCCGCAGCCACAAGCGGGGTTGATGCCTTTATCCGCAATGACTCGATTGGTTTTTTGACTGTTGATGCCTCACGCGCAACGTGGCGGATATGCCTGCCGGAAATTTTCTTAAGTGCAACCAGTGTAAGGTTGTCCATTACGGATTGATCCAAAATCAGGCCAAAGCGTTTCCTGTCTTCAGTAACAAAACCGATTTTTGCCCTGATTGCGTCAGACGGGGACGAGAGATCGAATTTCTCGCCATCAATGAATATCTCGCCGCTAAAGC
>DATLZX010000071.1:0-8318 GCA_035573795.1 Pyrinomonadaceae bacterium
GATTGTTGCGGTTTTGGCATTTCTCAAGGTAGTAGCAATGACCGCAAAATTCGGATAATCACTTACAACACGCCTTATCATTTTTTCATAGCTGCTGATATCCAGTTTAGAAAGGCTTTCATCCTGCCCTTCAACTTCATAACCCAGGCAGGCTGTAAAATCTTCTTCGTTACCAATCATCACATCTACATATTCAGCTATGCGGCGGTTTACTTGCTGCGCCTTTTCCTTGCCGCCAATCGAGCTCCAGAGAGATTCTCTGTAATTCAGATCATAAGAAATTATCGTCCCGTATTTTTTTGCACACTCCATTGCCTCGATTGCAACATCGGGCGTAGTCTCGCTGAGAGCACAGAAAATTCCTCCGGTGTGAAACCATCTTGCCCCTTCACTGCCGAAGATCTTTTCCCAGTCTATATCGCCTTTTTTTAGTTGGGAAACGGCAGTATGGCCTCGATCTGAACAACCCAGGGCTGCCCTGACTCCAAATCCTCTTTCAGTAAAATTCAGCCCGTTTCTTACCGTGCGGCCGACTCCATCATATTTGACCCATTTCAAATGTGATTGGTCTACTCCGCCCTGATAAATCAGATCCTGAACAAGCCTTCCTATCGGATTGTCAGCCAATGCCGTTACAATGGCAGCTTCCATGCCGAAACATCTTTTCAAACCCCTGGCAACGTTATACTCACCGCCGCCTTCCCAAACATCGAAATTCCGGGTTGTGTGGATCCTCTTATCGCCCGGATCAAGGCGAAGCATTACTTCGCCAAGTGCAACAATATCCCATTTGCACTCCTGCTTTGGTTTTACTTTCAACATCTTTCCGCTATTCTTCCTTTTTTTCTTACTTTGTTGATTTTTAATTGTTGACTCAATGTTGCTTGATTTGTCGCCAATTTTTGATTCTCGAAAGTTTAAAAAGCTACAAAATCGAGGTATTATAAAAAAGCTATAAGTAATTCAGCCTATCTGCCCATCCAGCCACCGTCCACTACCAGGATATGTCCATTGACATAATCCGATGCAGAAGAGCTTAAAAATATTGCTGCTCCGGCAATATCCTCCGCCCGGCCCCAGCGGCCTGCCGGAATCCTCTCGAGAATCTGACGGTTTCTTGTTTCATCCGCTCTGAGCGCTTCTGTATTTTTTGTTTCGATATAACCAGGCGCAATTGCATTTACATTGACATTGTGCCTTGCCCACTCATTGGCAAGGGCTCGCGTCAATCCCGCAATCGCCGATTTCGAAGCCGTATAGGCCGGCACATTTATGCCACCTTGAAAAGATAGTAATGAGGCTATATTGACGATTTTTCCGCCGCCATTTTCAATCATTTTTCTGCCGGCAATCTGTGTCAGCCTGAAAACGCTGTTGAGATTAACCTCGAGAATGTTTTGCCAATCTTCAAATGGAAAATCTACGGCAGGTGAACGCTTGATCATTCCCGCATTATTGATCAAGATATCTATCCTTCCCAGAAACTTTTCTGCCTGAGTGTAAACCTCCAAAGGCATGTCGGGCAGGGAAAGATCTCCCTTAACCTCGACGGCAACCCTCTGTTTGGATTTAATTTCTTCGATTACAGATTGTGCTTTACCCGGTTGTCGGGAATGACAAGCTACCTCTGCCCCGGCTTCTGCCAGAGCAAGTGCAATTGCCCTGCCGATGCCTGACGAAGCACCAGTTACTAGGGCTTTTTTCCCTTTGAGATCGAACATGTGCATTACAAGAACAAATCTACAAGTGTCAAAAATGCTATCTCTTCACAAAACAGCGCCGCTTTACTTATTTCAGTTGAAAAACAATCTGCCAGTAACAGAATTGCAGCTCTACGCAGCTAATTATCCGCAAGCGTTTGCTGTAAGTGCCTTTACAGTTCAGGCTGAAAAAAAGCCGGTTTTTATCTTACTTTTGCGATGCTTCCAGTCCGGAACCCTTTGCGGCATACTCTGGTTGAACGTTCACTACCCCGAATTTGCGGTCTGCCTCTTCTTCATTTGCAGCCATCATCCAAAGAAAATTTATCGAACCTCCCGGAGCTGCAACATTTGGATGAAAGCCTTTCGGCATAATCACGACATCTCCTTCCCTTACTACTTCGATCAATTCGGGCTTTTCGGGATTCTGGTAAACAAGCTGTATTCCCCACTGGGGATATGGCATATCAATATACAGATAAGCCTCTTCAAGCATATCTGCATGCTCATGCGGCGGCCAGGACGTCCAATTCCCTTCAGATGAAAAAGTTACTCCTGCCATGATCCGGCCAGCTTTTATGTTTTTGCCTAAAAGAATATTCAGATCACGCTCGCAAGGCGGGCTGCCGGCCTTGAAATGCAATGAAGGATCTTTTTGTATAGAATCGAAAGAAACAAATTGTAGGGGATAATCGCCTTGAACGGGAGCCGATATTTCTGCAATGTCGAATAGCTGCTCCCTGGTTGAGATGCTGCAGCGGCTATTCTTCGGCACATACAATGCATCATATTGCCTCATTACAAACGACTCGCCATTTACAAATACCTGGCCATTGCCTCTTAAGCAGATAAGGCCGGTCTCTCTCGCCTCTTCAGTAAACTCAACCGGCTCGTCATCGGCCGAGATTATTATTCTTCCATAAAACAAATTTCTAGTCGCTGTCTTGCCTGGTTCGATAAACAAGTTTCTGCCCTTGTTAATATGAGTCCCTCTGACAATGCAGGTATTAGGATTTATTTCTTCCAGTTTTAATTGAGTCTTCATATGCCTTACTTGCGTTTTTTTAATTTGAGTGGTTCTTCTTCCAAACAGAAGACCCGTGTTTTTAACAAAAAAGCTAACCCCGAAAAACTTTGTTACTTTATCTTCAAAGAAAGTGGAAAATAATCGAAAATAGAAAATTGCGCGTTAGTGAAACCATTAAAGCGAGTTCAAAAACTCGTTTGCTGCAAGCTCCAAAGCACCGCCAATTGCAGAACCTACTGGCGAGCCGGCGATCACAGACCAATCCTGTGTTTTGCCTACTATGCTTTTTGAAATCGAACTCTTCAGAGGCTTTTCTATGAATTCCCAGGCATAAACAAGCCTTCCGCTGATTATTACCTTTGAAATTCCAAGCCCCATCATTACATTCGCGATGCCTATTCCGAGGTATTCGCCGATTTTTTCTAAAGTACTTTGCGCCCTTCTTTCCCCGTTCTTTGCACGCAAAGCAATATCAGCAAAGCGTAGGTTCTGCTCACTCTCCCGAAGCATTCTGTTTCCCCTGTAAAGTGCTGCTGCCGATGCCGCTGAAGCGTACTGCTCCCAGCAGCCCTTGTTTCCGCAAACGCATTGCCTGCCGCCGGCTACTATGGTCATATGCCCGAATTCACCTGCAGCACCGCGGCTATCCTCAGTTCCTCGGTAAAGCTCACCATTTATTACAAGGCCTATCCCTATGCCGGTTCCCGACCTTACGAGAATGAAATTCGAAAATAGTCCATCTTCTCTCTCAATTACTTGGCGCTTGGCCTCGTACATGGCGGCCGCAGCCGCATCATTGTCAACCAAAACACGAACGTTTTTGCCGGCCGAGAGTTTGCTAGCAATCTCGATATTCCTCCAACCAAGATTCGGCGCATAGACCAGCTTTTGGCCTGCAGCATCGGCTACGCCCGGAACGCTTACACCAATTACCGAAATACCCCTTGTTTTATGTTTTTCAAAGAGCGAATCTACAGCCTCTTTAACTCTTGCCAGAGCCAGTACGGCATCTTTTGGAGTTTCGAATTCCAATTCGTCATAAACCTTGCCGTTTATATCGGCTACCCCGACTTGAGTCCGCCTTACTCCCAGATTTACACCCAAGAGCAAAGAGCCATTCTCGGCAAATGTAAGATATTTCAAACGCTTGCCCGGCTTTGCCTTTTTAACCGTTTCTTTGATTACTCCACTCGTAATCAGAGGCTTTATTTTTTCGGTGATCGTGCTTTTGTCTAAAGCGAGGCGGCCGGCAAGCTCAGTCCTCGTAATTGGTTGCAGTACCCGCAAAAGCCATAAAATCCTATTGCTCTTTTTCTGATTTTTTTCGCTTACTTTAAGCAAGTATTTATTTGCCTTATCATACAAAGTCTGTAACCTCTGAATAAATGTTTGTCCGCAAAAAACTTTGTGCCTTTGGATTTTAATGTGGCTGCCAATTCTTTTAGTTACAATGAAACGGTCTGCTCGGCCCAAAATTGAAATTCCCTGTGTTTGAGCAGTTCGGCCCTGGTCAATTGTCGTCCGCTAGCAACCTCGATTATCATTTCGAACAGCCTGTTTCCTACATCTTCTATGGTTTCAGTGCCCTCGATGATGTTGCCGGCTGAGATATCCAGATCGCGAGACATTTTTTCAAACACTCTATTGTTTGAGGCCATCTTGATTACTGGAGCTATCGCATTTCCTATGGTAGTCCCGTTGCCTGTGGTGAAAACAACGATGTTCGCTCCAGCCGCAACAAGGCCAGGAGTTGATTCCTGATCATAGCCCGGCCCTTGCATCAGATTGACACCGCGATTTTTAGGAACTTCCGCATATTCCACACAGCCTTCAATACGTGTAGTACCGGCCTTGGATATCGCACCAAGTGATTTAATCGTGATATTCAAAAGCCCGCCGGCTTTATTGCCCGTCGAAGGATTTTGACCAAGTACTCCGCCGAATTTAGAGGCATAATCTTTGTACCAATCCACCATCTCGAAAATCTTTCTGCCCGTTTGTGCATCTTTTGCACGGCTGGCCAGAATGTGCTCAGCCCCGCAGAATTCGGGAACTTCGGTAAGCAAAACCGTGCCACGACTTCTGACAAGAACGTCTGAGCAGTAGCCCAATGCAGGATTTGCTGAAATGCCTGAAAACCCATCCGAACTGCCGCATTTTACTCCCAATACCAATTCACTGACAGGCACCTTGGACCTTCTGCATTCATTTACTACGGGAAGCATCTCGCATACAGCCTTGATACCGATCTCAATCGCCGCCTCTGTTCCGCCGACGTCTTGAATGCCGATTTTGTACAGCGGTTTTTGTATCGGCTTTTCACGTTTTGTCAGGTATTTTTCTACATAGCTCAGATTAGTCTTCTCGCAGCCGAGGTCTATCAAAACTACTCCGCCAACGTTTGGATGATCAGCATAATTCGATAAAGTACGCATCATGATATCCAGCGTTGACCCATCCTGACACCCGCAGCCCTTATTGTGCGGAATAGCTACAACGCCATCTACGTTTGGATACTTTTCTCTGCTGTAGTGTGCGAATTCAGAAAACAAGGAAATCTGCGTTGCCTCATGGCTGGCACACATCGAAGTGGGTACTATCAGAATGAAATTGCGCGTACCAACCCTTCCGTCAGGCCTGATGAAGCCATCGAAAGTTTTGATCTCCGAATCCTTGAAATACTGTGGCGGAGGATTCTGTAAATCCTCTGGCAAGCTACGTATTACCGGCACCTCATCAACCATGTTTTTATGGCTCACCCATTCTCCACACCCGATTCCCAACGAGGTGCCAATAGGCTGCCCATATTGCAAAACGAATTGCCCGGCCGGGATGTCCCTAATTGCAAAACGGTGTCCGGGCGTTATCGCACTCTTGACTTTGATTGAAACGCCATCTCGCAGCGATAGCATCAGGCCATCGAAGGTCTGATTTTTCACTACCGCAACATTGTCATCGGGGTTGACAATTATCGCGTAATCACTTAGCGGAACCGCTGGTTTTGCAAAAGCATCTGGCATAATTCAGCTCAATAAGTCTGGCAGGACGTAAGACTGTACATTATTGTGCAGCCTAATCCATAGGCCGGGATTTTCATTGCATTGACGCTCGGCTTGCTCAATGTCCTGATTAATTTCTGTCTCGATAAGCCTTTTGAAAGACTCTTTTTTTCGAGGTGCAGTAGAAGCATCAACGATAGATTGAACAACCCTCTTTGCACTTAAAATTACAGCAGGGCCCAAAGTCATAATAAATTTCGCTCTACGGCACTCCGCTTCATCTTCCGGCGAAACCTCACTCCCGCCAGCCTTGAATTTTGCAATGTGATGCTCCAGGATACTTTCTGAAATCGGAATCAGCCCAGCCAGGTCATTATATCTAGCACCAGAATTCGGCTTAATGTAGCAGATATGCGAAGCAGCATTTTCCTCCGGCCCAAGCCCTATATAAAAAATGTCTATGCCGCCAAGCCTTTCCAAGCTCTCAAGATAGCCCAGAACCGAACTTTCCAAATTGCCGGAGTCAGTAATCATCGGAACGAATTTCTTTATCTTTCGAAAAAAAGCTTCACCGAGCTGTCTTTCAAAATCTTTCACAAAATTCAGACTATTTCGCATACCCAGCGGAGCCAGTGCATCTTGAGTAAACACATTGAGGCGGCCAAGCAGATCGTCTATTTCATTTGCCTCAGCTAGCCCTCTGATAATTTTGTACATTGCCTGGGCCCCTCTTCCGCCCAGTAACACAATGTTTATATCTCCAGATTTTGTCTCTGCGTAATCCGTCAGCTCTTGAAACAACGCCCTGCCAACTTCTTCCTCTGAGTTCAAAACTTTATATGGCAAGGGTCTGTTATTAGGGACAAAGGCCTCTGAGCCGTTTTCCCACCAAAGATTTTCCCCGCTTTGCCGCTGCTTGAATCTGGCGCTTTGCTTGATACCCATTGCTAAATGTTCGAATATGCAGTAAAACCGTTAACCCGTACAATACATTCTTCGATAATTAATAATAATTGGTTTAACCAATTAAATGCAAATCAAATTTATCAAGTTTTTGTCCGAACCAGTAGAATAATTCACTTTTTCAATCAGAATACTTAATTTTCAAATGTTTTGAAAGCTTGACATAATCTTGCCTTGAAGTTAAATTTATCATACACCAGCCAAATGGTATTACCTTTTTGTAACAGCCGAAATTTAAAATAATTATATGGGTTATAAAAAATTAGACCTGACCGGCCGAACGGCAGTCGTAATTGGCGGAACATCCGGAATTGGCCGAGCCATCGCATTCGGACTGCTCGAAGCAGGTGCCAATATTGTTTGCGCCTCGAGAAGCCAACAGTCTGTGGATAAAACAGCCAATGAAATAGAAGCCCTTTCGGCCAGAACTATCCGCTCAACTGTTGATGTTTCAGACAAATCCTCGCTGGAGAGACTTCTGGAGGCTTCAATTGCAGAATTTGGAAAAGTGGACATCCTCGTAAACTCGGCCGGAATAACAAAAAGGACACCAACACTGGAAGTTGATGAAGATGATTGGAATGACATTATCGAGACGAATTTAAACGGGACGCTTCGCTCCTGCCAGGTTTTCGGAAAACATATGATTTCCAATTCCTACGGAAGAATTATCAATATTGCCTCGCTTTCAAGCTTTGTCAGCCTTTTTGAAGTAACTGCATACTCAGCAAGCAAGGCTGCAGTGGCAAGCCTTACAAAATCCTTGGCAATAGAGTGGGCAAGATACGGTGTCAACGTTAACGCCATTGCTCCAGGAGTTTTCAGAACGGCATTGAACGAAAAGCTACTAGATGATACCCCAAGAGGAAAGGAGTTTCTGATACGCACACCTATTGGACGCTTTGGCAAAGTGGAAGAACTAGCGGGAGCTGCAATTCTGCTTGCCTCAGAGGCTGCCAGCTTCATTACAGGCGAAATTATCGTTGTTGACGGAGGATTTCTTGCGAGCGGAGTCAATCAATAATTTATTTCTCTAAATCATGGAATTAGACTGTGGGGCTTTGATTCTGGCTGTAGGACGTTGATTTAGGCAGTGCAATTAGGATCTGAAGACAAAAAACAAACACAAAGAAACTGACTGCCCTATAAACCTGAAAAAACAGACAATTGGCTGCACAGAGCCTTTGCAAGAGAAAAGATTTATTTCGAGTTCGATTTGATTTTGATTCAAGCTGTCTGTTCCAAAATTTCATAACCGGAGCCATTTCAATGAACGAAATAGCCAAAACTGCCAGCGGCTCTGACATTGAAAGTGTCAGCAATCCCGATATTCTAAAACATGCCGCATTTGACGAAGCTCATATTGAGCCAGAAGCCAAGTTAGTAAAAAAGGTCGGCAGGATGCGGTGGTCAATCTGCGCACTCCTATTTTTTGCCGCAACTATCAATTACATTGACCGACAGGTTTTGGCCATTCTCAAACCTACACTGGAAGCTCAGTTCAATTGGTCAGACATAGATTACGGCTGGATTGTATTTTCATTTCAAACGGCTTATGCGATTGGATTGCTGTTTGTAGGGCGTCTGATGGACAAAATCGGCGCCAGGGCCGGCTTTTCACTTTCTATC
>DATLZX010000072.1:0-5249 GCA_035573795.1 Pyrinomonadaceae bacterium
AAGATTAAAACTTTTTTTCTGAAAGGAAACGCTTCAAGGCTGCCACGAAGATATATGCTGTTTTTATTATCTCTCATCAATGGCAAATGGCTATCGAGTTAAGTTATTATGATGCAACAAGCTATATCGTTTCAACGTATCTTGGTTTTAGACCTTTGATAGTATGCAAAGGCGAATACTCATAATAGATGATCATGATGACCTGGCAGGTGCCTTAAGCGAAGTTTTCTCGGCTGAAGGGCATTCGGTGATAATTGTTGAGAGCCGAAACGAGGCTTTAGAGCTTACTGACTTAAACGAGTACGATCTGGTTATCACTGACCTGGATATCAAGCCTGACGATGCTCAAAAACCCTCTGCAGCCGCCAATGGTGAGCATTGCCTGCCCAGCGAACAGAACCTTCCCTCTGAGCATATTTCCGAGCATATAAAGGCTTTTAAGGTCTGCGCATCCAATTTCAGGGCAAGCAGCGAGTTTGAAGATGACCTCAAAGCCCTGATAGCTACAGTCCTGGATTACAAGCTGCGGTTTGTTGATAAAGCCGAATACGTTGCTGAAATCCATGAAAGCATTGAGTTTGAATTACCAAGCCTGCTTTCCTTGATGCACATTGTCCTGGAATACCTGCTCAAACGTGTTGAAAAGCTCGGCGTGGTCAAGCAGGAACAGTCCAACCTTTTTGTAGCCTTGGACGAGGCATTCGTCAATGCAATCAAGCATGGCAATAAATTCGATTCCAGCAAAATCGTTAGGATCGGGGCAGATGTCTCAAGCAGCGAGGCCAGATTCACAATCGAAGATGAGGGAGAGGGTTTTGATGTAAATTCGATCCCTGACCCGCTTGACCCTGAAAACCTCTTCAAACCCTCTGGCCGCGGCGTGCTGTTCATCTATAACATCATGGACGAAGTAAAATATAATGAACGCGGCAACCGCCTGACAATGATAAAACGCTCTTCGAAAGAATCGCCTGCCAAGCATGAAAATAACTGAAATCGTTAATTTTGCCGCAATTTGAAAGACCTTGCACCATTCAATCACAGTACCCAACTCAACTCAATGAAAGTTACCATCGGCCAAATAAATACTACAAACGGTGATATCGAGGGAAACCTCTCGAAAATAATCAATGCAATCCGACTGGCAAAAAGTGAAGGCTCCGATCTGATAGTTTTCCCCGAATTGGTAACTCACGGATATACCTCGCAGGATTGGTTTACGGATAAAGATGTTATTGATTCAGCTGAAGAGCCGCTTGGCAGGTTGCTTGAGCATACTAAAGGCATATCGGCCATTATCGGCACGATCAGGCAAAACAAATCTGCAGATGGCAAAAGGCTTTTCAATACGGCTGCCGTCGTCTCAGACGGCAAATTGATTGGCTATGCGGATAAAACTCTGCTTCCTGAATACGATGTCTTCGATGACCCTAGATGGTTTCAGCCTCGTGAGCCTTCAGAGCGAACGCTTTTTCAAATTGCGGGAAAAAAAGTAGGCGTTGTAGTTTGCGAGGATTTCTGGAACGATAAAACATTTTGGCGGGAAAGGCTTTATGAAAGCGATCCGGCCGATGAGCTGATCGAGATGGGAGCCGAGCTGCTGGTTGCTATAAATGCCTCTCCGTATAACAAAGGCAAAATCCGGCTGCGATGCGATATGGTAGCACATCGTGCGCGGCTTCATCGCATTCCTGTAGTTTTCGTTAATCTCGTTGGCGGAAACGACGGTATTATTTTCGACGGCTCGAGCCTGATTGCCGACCATGAGGGCGATATAATCCTTCAGGCCGCCTCGTTCCGTGAATTTGTCGAAACCGTCAGTATTGATTGCCGTCTCCCGGATTCACGCGGTATCACAGGCAGTGAGATTTCGGCCATTCACGATGCACTTGTTCTGGGTATCCATGATTATGCGGCAAAAAACAATTTCAAAAAGGCAGTTATCGGCCTTTCGGGCGGAATAGATTCGTCGCTGGTTGCAGCGCTCGCATGCGAAGCGCTCGGAGCCGAGAATGTTTTGTGCGTGATGATGCCCTCGCCTTTCTCTAGCCCTTCAAGCGTCAGCGATGCCGAAAAACTGATTTCAAACCTCGGATGCGAGGGACGGCTGATCCCCATTTCTGATGCTTTTGAACTTTTAACGAGTCAACTCCATTTGAAAAAGCCGACCCGCGGCGGCGAGAGCATCGCTGCCGAAAATCTCCAATCCCGCCTGAGGGGCTTGATCCTGATGGCAATTTCTAATTCCGAAAACCGTTTGCTGCTCTCAACCGGTAACAAAAGCGAGCTGGCAGTTGGTTATTGCACGCTTTACGGTGATACAAACGGCGGGCTGGCCGTAATCGGCGATGTGTTGAAAACTGAGGTTTGGGCACTTGCTAAGGAAATCAACTCCTCTGCCGGGCATGAGCTTATTCCCGCCGAAATTATCCAAAAGAAGCCTTCGGCTGAGCTTGCTCCCAATCAATTCGATCAGGACACCTTGCCGCCATATGAGAAAATGGATCCGATACTCGAAATTTACTTTGAGCAAAAGGCCGGGCCTGAGGAAATCATTGCGGCAGGGCATGATAAAGATTTGGTGTATTCGGTCTTAAACAGGGTCGAGCATCCTTCCAATGAGTTCAAAAGGCAGCAACTTCCGCCTACTCTCATCATTTCAAGAAATGCCATTGGTATAGGTCGCCGCCGGCCTGTCACTCACAAATACCGCAGAAAATAGTATTTAACCTAAAAGTGGTCAACTTGACCGGCTTCGCTGAATTCAACAATATTTACATTGGAAATAACCTTGTCCATCTGCTCATTTTCCAACCGGTCGTTTAATTTTTCACATAGTACCCCTGTCTTGCCCTGAGGCGGCCGCGTGTTGGATCTGTAAGCCTTACATCCAGTTTTACAAAACGGCCGTTTGGGTATTCTGTATCAGAGTAATATTGAATCAGGTATTGAGCCTGAAGCTCATTGGCAAGGCTTTTGAAAATATTCGCCAGCACCTCGCTGTTCTTTTTCGAGTTGCTGGCATTAGCAAGGGCGTCTGAAGTGTCAATCGGAGCAAACCTTGGCAAATAAGCGCTGCCACCGGTCTCGTTTGCAAAAAGCTCCATGTTCTGTTGCCCGAATACACTGATTGAGTTCAATAGATAAGAACTACCCGCCGGATTGATTGAATAAAATACCGTGTCAGAATCCTGTAATGATTTTGCAACGCGGCGGCGCTCGCCGTTTCCGGCATCGTTCCTTAGTTTGACGGTAAATTGATACCGGTTTTCCCTGCTCATCCTGTCAAAATCGCTGCCGGATTTATTGATTCCGCTTTGGATTGCCTTGGCGATTGCTGCACTGTTGGTATCCTCGCCATCTGAAATTACGAGGATCACTTTTCGTGAACCTGCAGGCGCGTTTTTTGCCAGATAGTTAGCTGCCTCTGCAACCGTGTCAAAAAATGCGGTAGATTCTTTTGTCGGTGTAAGCGATAAAATGGCTTGGGCAGCTTTTTCCCTTGTATCCCTCGGCAAAACAAGGACCGGAGCCTGCCCCATACTGAAAACGCTTGCCCTGTCTATCGGCTTCATCACTTCACGCAAAAATTGTGCTGCCGTTTGCTGCTCGAATTTGAACATTGCACCGGTGCTTGATGAAATGTCGAATAAAATCGCAATCTCGAGCGGAACGACATCTGCCGCGCCCACTGCCTGGACTGTCTGTTTTTTGCCTTCCTCGAAAACTTGAAAATCCTCTTTCCTTAAACCTGCAACAGGATTGCCCTGCGCGTCAGTAACCGACACAGGAACTACGACAAGCCTCGAATCAATGCGGATTTCTTCATCCTCTGCCCGCGGTGTCGGCGTCGGAGTCTGGCCAAAAGAATACTGGCAAAAAATAACCACTAGCAGTTTTGCCGCCAGAAAAATAAGCCTATTTGGCTTTAAATTTACTTTTCTGTGGATTTTCATTTTTAGGTAAGGCCTCCACTTTTTATGAAGATTACTGAGATTTGAGTAAAAGTTGTCTGAAAAAAGCCGTACTGAAGGAGAGCTTTTGAATTGAGCCGATCAGATCGGCAGAACGGAATCTATTTCTTCTGTCATTTCAGCCTATCTTTCGTTTTACTGCCTGACTTGGAATCAACAGGCAATTTTGTAGCTGATCGGCCTTGCAGAAACCTGGCCATTATCAAGCTGGCATTTTTCCGCTTATCTGCCCTGTTTACGAAAACTAGGGGTGGACCGTCCCGAATTTCAGATCCACCCCATCAAGTGTTGTTGTGCTGTTGGTTACAAAGTTTTATTGATTAATTGCCGTTGTCAGTTACGGGGCGAACCTCAACATTCTGGTTCAATCCTCGGCTGACTAGCAGCTTGATTTCAACCCGGCGGTTCTGCTCGCGTCCTTCACGGGTCGAATTATCTGCAATTGCCTGCAGTTCGCCAAATCCGTAAGATTGGCCAATACGCCTGAGCGGGATATTGTGCGTTTCAACCAGGTAGTCAATCACTGCCTGAGCCCGTTTCTGACTGAGAACCTTGTTCTTCTGGGCACTGCCATCAGCTGATGCAAAGCCCGTAACTTCGATTATATAGCCTTTCATCGAAAGCGCGGCCTGGGCAATCTTATCGAGCTTGGCTTTGGCTTCAGGAGTCAGCACGGCACTATTGACTTTGAAATTTACGGTTTCCGTTGACTGGACAACATAGTCATCCAAAGCCGAGATTCGCTGATTTGTAGCATTAACTCCTGCTACTGCGGCGTCTGCCGTTTCTTGGGCAGCTTTGGCACCGCCTCTGGCAGCATTTGAAATTGCCATCAGCTCATCAATTTGGCCCGAAAGCCTCTGGGCGTTTTGCTCTGCCGCGGTCAGCCTCTGCTCGGCGGGCGTAACCCTCGAATCAATTGATTGAGCTACCCGGAAATCATCTTTATCGAAACGGATCTTGGTTGCGGCAAGGCTTCCGGTGCTGTCGCCCCTGCCTTCAACCTCCATGTAAAGCCCGCGAACAATCTGGCTGCTGGCCACTTTGTCTCCGCCGCCAAAAAATCCGCCCTTTGTCTTGATACTTGTTTCCGGAACAACTACTACTTTTGTATCTACACCTGTTGTATCGCGAATTACGAAAGTAGAATCATCATCTTTGGAAACAACCACACCTTTGATTTTATATTTTTGGCCTGCCGTCAATGAACGCAATTGTGCGTCCTGAGCAAGGGCCGTAAAACTGGTTACTACCAGAGCCAGAATTAAAACAAAT
>DATLZX010000073.1:0-6637 GCA_035573795.1 Pyrinomonadaceae bacterium
AAGAGAGTCCAGATCGCTCAATTAAACGCTTTTAACTAAGGAGGTAGTTATCGTTAGGAAATCTGGAGGACGTTCTTTTCAACAGCGCCAGCGTGAGCCGTTGCATAGAACAAATGAAAGAATTCGCGTGCCGAGCGTTCGTGTAGTAACCGAGGATGGTAAATCACTGGGCATAATGGACACCCGCGATGCTATCCAGGAAGCCAGAAAGCTCGGGATAGATCTTGTAGAGATAGCACCAAATGCAAATCCACCGGTCTGCAAGCTCATAGACTATGGCAAATTTCTCTACGAACAGAAGAAACGTGCCCATGAGGCAAAGAAAAAGCAGGTAACCATACAGGTAAAGGAAATTAAACTTCGCCCTGGCACTGATGAACATGACTTTTCATACAGAATAAAGCATGCGAGAGAATGGCTGGCCGATGGGAATAAAGTTCGGGCTGCAATAGCGTTTCGCGGCCGCGAAATGGCTCACCGCGAACTAGGGGCAAAGATACTGGAGCGGTTGACGCAAGAACTCGAAGACGTGGCTGATGTTGAGGTAGCTCCAAAAATGGAGGGAAATCAGCTTTTTACCATCTTTGCTCCCAAAAAAGGAGTTGTCGAATCGAAAAAAGCCATACATACCTCTTCGCAGCCGAACGCTGATAAAGCATCCAAATCAGAACCATCAGGACAAAAAGAAGAAAAGGCTGATCAGTCATTGAAAAAAGACAAAAATGCCAAGGGCGCAGGTGAAAAACCACTAAAAGACTCAAAAGAGGACAAAGTCCTGTCATCCGAAACCGTTTCCGAAGAGGAAGAAATTTTTTAAAAAGTTAATTTTTGAGACCGAATATTGCAGAAAAATTCTGAATAATCATTAGGAGAATTATCGAAATGCCAAAACTTAAAACTCATAAAGGTGCTGCCAAACGCTTTCGTTCGACTGCCTCCGGTAAATTCAAAAGAGGCCATTCGCACGCACGGCACATTTTGACTAAAAAAACGCAAAAGCGTAAACGAAATCTTGACCTGGATACCCTTGTATCCAAGTCGGACCAAAAAAGGGTCGAACGCATGCTGCCATACGGTAGAGATTAGGTTTAACCTTTTTTTCAGTTATTAACGATATTAAAAAATAAAAACTATTGTTTAAACTTTTTTGACAATGTATTAACGGAGAATATTTATGCCAAGAGCAAAACGTGGTAATAAAAGATTGGAAAAGAGAAAGAAGATTTTAGCGCTGGCCAAAGGCTACAGGGGCACAAAATCAAAACTCTATCGTTCGGCTAAAGAATCTGTCGAGCGGGCGCTGAAGTTTTCCTACACCGGCAGAAAGCTTAAAAAACGTGACTTTAGAAGGCTTTGGATCGTAAGAATCAATGCAGCCTGCCGGCTGAACGATATCAAGTACTCGCAGTTCATGTATGGATTAAAGCTTGCGGGAATTGATCTTGACAGAAAATCATTGGCTGATATTGCGGTTAAACAGCCTGAGACATTTTCAGTAATCGCCGGCAAGGCAAAAGAAGCCGTCAGCAAAAATCAAAAAGCTGCGGCCTGATTATCAGAGTAATTTTGATTTTGCAAATATCGCCTTAGCAAACCGCATAAGCTGAGGCGATTTTCTTTTTTGGAAAGGTTGCCGGAATCTTTATTGTCTGGTACGAACGGCTAAATTCCGAGTTCACTTTTGGCCGCGGCAAAGCTTTCTATCGCGAAATCGAGGTCTTCCCTGCTGTGCGCGGCTGAAACCTGGGTTCTTATTCTTGCCTTGCCTTTTGGCACTACCGGATAGGAAAAAGCAATGACATAAACGCCTTTTTCCAGTAATTTAGTGGCCATCTTAACGGCAGGCTCAGCCTCTCCAAACATTATCGGAACTATCGGGTGCTCACCGGGCAGCACTTCTAGCCCAACCTCGCTGATTTTCTGCCGAAAATACCTGGTGTTTTCCATTAACTTATTCTTGAGGCTTGAAGATTCGGTTATAATTTCCAGAGCCTTTAGCGATGCGGCAACGATTGGCGGCGCGACAGAATTCGAGAAAAGATAGGGCCGGGACCTTTGCCTGAGCAGTTCGATTATCTCACGTCTGCCGCTTGTGTAACCGCCGCTGGCACCGCCCAAAGCCTTACCCAGAGTACCGGTGATTATGTCAACTTTGTCAATAACTTTATGATACTCGTGGGTTCCGCGGCCGCCCTCTCCCATAAAGCCGACTGCGTGCGAATCGTCAACCATAACAAGGGAGTCGTATTTTTCGGCTAGCCCGCAAATTTCCTTTAGGTTGGCAATGTAGCCATCCATCGAAAAGACTCCGTCAGTAGCAATCAGCCGGAATCGGGCATCTTTTGCCTGCCTGAGGTTATCCTCAAGGTCAGCCATATCATTATTTTTGTATCGGAAGCGCTTCGCTTTAGAAAGCCGAATGCCGTCAATGATGCTTGCATGGTTCAGTTCGTCAGAAATTATTGCATCTTCTTCACCCAGAAGCGTCTCAAAGAGCCCGCCATTTGCATCAAAGCAGGAAGTGTAAAGAATTGTATCTTCAGTGCCCAGAAATTCGCTTATCTTTTGCTCAAGCAATTTATGGATCTTTTGGGTGCCGCAGATGAACCTCACGGAGGAAAGCCCGTAACCCCATTCATCTAAAGCCCTGTGCGCGGCAGCAACAACCTCCGGATGATCGCTCAACCCAAGGTAATTGTTTGCACACATATTCAGGACCTCGCGGCCTCCTACAGAAATGCGCGCATTTTGGGGAGATTCTATGATGCGTTCGGATTTATACAGTCCGGAATCAGCGATTTCATTCAGTGTTTCTTTGACGAAGTCTTTGAAATTTCCGTACATAAAATGTGGCTGTCAGAATTTATTGAGTATGACTTTAAATGTTTAAAGAAAATAAAAGAATATAAAAGATCTGATAATACCGTTTTTTTTCAAGTATTTGCTGGTTTATTTATTGCCCTGCAAGCTTACATTTCCGTAAAATCCAGAATTACTTTTCCGCAATTTCCGGATTTTATGGCCTCAAAGCCGGCCTCGAAGTCTTTATAGGAAAATTTATGAGTAATTACCGGCTTAATGTCCAGGCCTGTTTCAAGCAAGACGTTCATTTGATACCAGGTTTCGTACATTTGACGGCCGTAAATGCCCTTGATAGTAAGCATATTGAAAACTACTGTTTTCCAATCTATGGCGAACTGGTCTGATGGGATTCCAAGCAGAGCGATTCTGCCACCATGAAACATATTCTCCAGCATTTCTTTGAAGGCCGCCGGAACGCCGGACATTTCAAACCCTACGTCAAAGCCCTCTTTCATACCGAGCTCCTGTTGTACCTGCCGTAAGGGTTTTTCTTTTGGGTTGACTGCCATTGAGACATAGCCCATTTTTGTTGCAAGTTCAAGCCTGTAAGGATTTACGTCCGTTATTACGATATGCCTGGCTCCGGCATGACGTGCCACGGCTGCTGCCATAATACCAATTGGCCCGGCTCCGGTAATCAAAACATCTTCGCCGAAAACCTCGAAAGCAAGGGCAGTATGGACTGCGTTTCCGAAAGGGTCGAAGATAGCCGCAACCTCGAGGTCAATCCCGTCAGGATGCTTCCAAATGTTCGTAACCGGAACGGAAATATACTCTGCAAAACCGCCATCCGTATTTACGCCTATTCCTCTAGTATTTGCACAAAGTGCCCTTCTGCCGGCCATGCAGTTTCTGCATCGTCCGCAGACAAGGTGACCCTCTGCACTTACAATATCGCCGGGCTTGAAATCCACCACATTTGAGCCTATTTCAACTATCTCGCCAACGAATTCATGCCCGATAATGGTAGGTACCTTGATAGTGCTTTGTGCCCAGGCATCCCAATTATATATATGCAGGTCAGTGCCGCAGATTCCGCCTTTTTTAACGCGTATCAATACATCGTTTATACCTACCTTTGGCTCTGGCACTTCTTCTATCCATAAACCCGGCTCGGCTTTTGATTTAACAATGGCTTTCATTTTTCTTTTTTAATTTCAAATACTATATTTTTTGCAGGGGCTTAGTGATTTTCAGTGAAATAGAGTGGCCTTCAGTTTTTTCGTATTAGACAAAGAACAAATTTTCATGAAAATCACATAACGCAAGTGTCTAGAATACTTAAATCCCGAGCATTAAAACAAATGGGCGGACTGGTTAATTTTTGCCAAATTTATAAATTAACCTATTAACAACAGTTACAAAAACCGAGCCGCAGAGATGCAGTTTTGTGGCAATTTAGTTTATTCTAGGAATTTATGTCTGTACTAAAAAGTGAGTTACGCTTGAAACAATATGTCTGAAATAAGCCAAATGCTCTCCGAAATTCATACCTATGCTGAACAAGAGCTATCTGCCATTCTTAAAAATGCCGGCGGGCCGGAAAAACAGTTAAAAGAGGTAACCGATTTAAGGATACGTCTATTGGGGCGCAAGTCCAGGATTGCCGAATTGAAAAAAATGATCGGGACGCTCCCTCAAGAAAGCAGGGCTCAAACGGCACAGGCGATCCAGCAGCTCGAAAAAGAACTTACCGAAATTTTCAGCAAAAAAGAAGAAGAAATGATGGAGGCCGTTCGGCAAAAAAAGGCCGAGCAGGACGTAGTTGACGTAACCATACCAGGCCGAAGGCTGCAACCCGGCCACATTCACCCAATTACCATTTTGAGGCAAAAAATCGAGGATATCTTCGTATCAATGGGTTACGCCATAGAGGATGACCGTGAGATAGAAACTGATTATTACAATTTTGATGCCTTGAATATTCCGGAAGGGCATCCTGCCCGAGAATCTCAGGATACTTTCTACACTTCCGATGGGTTTGCATTGCGCTCTCAAACTTCTACAGTACAAATCAGAGCAATGGAGCGACGCGGAGTTCCCCTAAGGATCATCGCTCCGGGTAAGGTGTATCGCAGGGATACACCTGATATGACGCATGTTCCTATGTTCCATCAGGTGGAAGGGCTTTGTGTTGATAAGGGCATAACAATGGCTCACCTGAAGGGCACTGTAACCGAATGGCTGAAGAGACTTTTTGGGGAAAAGACCATCACCAGGTTTCGCCCATCCTATTTTCCGTTTACCGAACCATCTGCAGAATTCGATTTTTCATGTTTCGTTTGCGGAGGCACCGGCGCCAGCAAGGGCACGCGCTGCCGGCCTTGTAAAGGTGCGGGATGGATTGAGCTAGGCGGCTCAGGAATGGTCCATCCTAATGTTTTGAAAGCCTGCGGCGTAGATCCTAATGTTTACACCGGGTTTGCCTTTGGCTTCGGGCTGGAGAGAATGGCCGCCCTGATGTATTCAATCAATGATATTCGCCTGCTTTTCGATAACGATTTGCGGTTTTTACGGCAGTTCAAATAAACGAAAGCTACTGGTTTTATCAGATATGTAAAAGTAAATTAAACCCGTAAAAACAACTGCAAATTAAATACAAAAAGTTTGTAAATTTTTAAATATGTTAATCAGCTATAGATGGTTGAATGATTTATTCCCGACTGACCTGCTGCCAGAGGCCATTGCCGAAAAGCTTACCGGCATAGGACATGCAGTTGACGGCCTCGAAGCACTCGGAGATGACTGGATCATAGACCTAGACCTGACCTCAAACCGGCCGGATTGCCTCTCGCATCTGGGCATTGCTCGTGAATTGGCAGCATCCCTCAATACTAAATTATCTGCCAATAAAAGATTGTCCAAAAGCAATTTAGAAGCTTTGCCCTATCCGGCAATTCTTGCACCGGAAGTAGTTAAAATTGAAGCTCCGGACCTTTGCCACCGTTTTACTGCCAGGATAATTCGGGGAGTAAAGGTAGGCCCATCGCCCGACTGGCTGAAAAGGAGGCTTGAATCCGTTGGCGAACGCTCAATCAACAACATTGCCGATATTACAAATTATGTGATGCTAGAGCTTGGGCAGCCAATGCACGCTTTTGACCTGGATAAATTGTCAGGCAGCAAGATTATTGTAAGAAGGGCCCGACCAGGCGAGAAACTTAAGACTCTGGATGGTGTTGAAAGGCTTCTGGATGAAGACATTTTATGCGTATGCGATGACGAAAAGCCTGCGGCTATAGCGGGCATAATGGGCGGCGAATATTCCTCGATAACAGATGCAACTGTAAACGTCCTACTCGAAGTAGCATATTTTCTTCCCGGTGTAGTAAGACAGGGATCGAGGAGCCTGAACCTTCGCTCAGAGGCAAGCAACCGCTTTGAACGCGGTGTTGACATCGAAAATATAGAAAATGCATCGCAGCGAGCAACCGATATGATCTTAGATCTTGCCGGAGGCGAAGCCGCCGACCTGATTGATATCTATCCGAATCGCCATAGCCCGAAGACAGTTTGCGCACCGGATTTATCAGAGTCTGTAAAACGGCTGACCAGCATAACAGTTTCCGAGCAGGAATGTATCGAAATCTTGGGCAATCTTGGGATCGAAAAGAGCCAGGAAAATGATTGCTACCATATTCCAAGCTGGCGGTATGACATTTCTATCGAAGAGGACCTTGTTGAAGAGGTTGCCCGCATCACAGGCTATGACAAGGTGCGGGACGAACTGCCGCCTGCACTGCACTCAGGCGAATATCTTCCAAATGAAGATTTC
>DATLZX010000074.1:0-2240 GCA_035573795.1 Pyrinomonadaceae bacterium
ACGCCGCGATTTTTCCAAAGAAGAACTCGAGCTGGACAGGCTTAGAAAAACTGGTGATTTTTTTATCCAAAACCTCGTAACTTCCGTTGTAATCTCTTCTGTAGTTCCCGAAGTTGATAATCCTTTGACCGAAGCCTGCCAGAGCCTTTACAAGGTTAAACCTCGCTTTATTGATGAAACCTGGGATTTCGGCTTCGAAATTCTTTATGAACCGCCCTCTCATGTAGGCTCCGACAGGCTCGTTAATCTTGCCTCTGCTTTGAAAAAATACGGTGCGCCGGTTATTGTTTTGAGTTTTGGCACCGCAACCACACTCGACGTCATCAACCAAAACAAACAGTATATCGGAGGGATTATTGCTGCCGGCGTAGGAACCTCCATGCGTGCACTTGCGCAAAATGCCTCACTTTTGACCGAATTGAAATTGGAACCAACGAAAAACCTCATTGCCAACAATACTCGTGATGCGGTTCTTTCCGGTATTGTCAATGGCCACATCGCAATGGTTGATGAACTGCTGGCAAGGGTTTTATCAGAAGCGGAATTTGACAACGGCAGGGTAAAACGCCCGACGATAGTTGCAACAGGAGGGTTTTCAACCCTGATAGCACCAAATATCAGCCAGATCCAGACAATTGACGAAAACCTTACTATCGAAGGCATCGCCCACTTGTATAAAAAAAATTTGCAGGCAAATAAATAATAAATTTGCCTGCTTGCCATTTTTTCAGGGCTTATGGTTTAATCCTGCACCCTGAGACTTTATTTTTCCAACCTGTGCTTTATATCTTCCCGCCAATTTTTTTATTCCCCAAAAAATGTCTCAAATTGCCCTAAGCCTGCCTCAAATTGCCCAAAATCTGTCTCAAAACCCGACTTAAGGTCATGTAGCAAATAAAACACTTTTTTGAGCGTTAAAGCCTTGTAACGCTAAAGTGTTTTGGCAGTGTCTGTTGCGGTGCCGTGGCTTTTAGCGATTCCGAGATATCTCACAATGCCAAGCCCTTCAAGTTTTAGCTACGGCTATAAATAAAAAAATTTCTTACTTGAAAGTCGGCAATAATTTTGGTTTTCGCCTTGCCTTTGTTGCCTGTTCAAAGGCAAAAGCCAGTTTCAGCAATTTCTCCTCGGTATATGCAGGGCCGAAGAATGAAATACCGATTGGCAGCTCGCGATGAAAGCCTGCCGGCACAGTAATATTCGGGCAACCTGCAACCGCCGGCATAGAAGAGCTGCCTACGTAGCCGCTTCCGCAATCGCCGTTTACTGTATCTATCATCCAGGCCGGGGCATTTGATGGAGCTACTATCGCGTCCAGGCTGTTTTCTCTGACCACCTTGTCGATTCCCTCGATTCGTGCATATTGCTGGCAGGCTTGCTTGGCCTCCAGATATTCCTTATCGCTCAGCGAGCCTTTCTTGGCTGAGGATTCGAAAATACCCTGGCCGAAATATTTCAATTCCTTTTCGGCATTTTCTTTATTGAATCTGATCAGATCGTCCAGATTTTTGTATTTACTGCCTCTGGCTTGGAGGTACTTTTCAAGTCCATCCTTGAACTCATATTGCAGGACAATAAACTCGGCATCGCCAAATTTGCGAAGATTGGGGAATTTGATATCAATAAGCTCTGCACCTGCTTTTCTCATTACTTCCAGTGCAGCATTCATAATCGTATCAACCTCAGCTCGCCGTCCCCAATAATCTCTGGCAACGCCTATCTTTGCTCCTTTCAGGGCATCAGCCCTTAAGCCGGCAGAGTAGCTTTGCGGCCGCTTAAATCCGCTGCCCATTGCGGGATCCTCTCCATCAATTGCGGCAATTACATCCAGCAAGATTGCCGCATCTTTCACCGAACGCACCATCGGTCCTGCCGTATCCTGCGAAGCAGCTATCGGTATAATCCCGCTTCTTGAAACCAGGCCAATCGTTGGCTTCAGCCCGACAAGTCCGCAAATTGACGACGGACAAACTATCGAACCATCCGTTTCAGTACCAATCCCGACCGCAGCCAGGTTTGCGGAGATTGCCGCTCCGGTGCCCGATGACGAACCGCACGGATTTCTGTCAAGCACGTAAGGATTATGTGTTTGCCCGCCGCGGGCTGACCAGCCGCTGATAGAATCATTATCCCGAAAGTTTGCCCACTCGCTGAGGTTTGTCTTACCGAGAATTACCGCTCCGGCATCTCTTAAAAGCTTGACTATAAATGCGTCTTTTTGTGGCGTTGGAGCATCCAGA
>DATLZX010000075.1:0-5494 GCA_035573795.1 Pyrinomonadaceae bacterium
CGATTATGAGAGAAATAAAAGACCTCTCAGAAAACGGCCCGCAGCCAAGCGAGATGCAGAAATTGCATAACCAGCTTCTTAATGACACAGTAAGAATGAGGCAATCCTCTATGGCACGGGCTCAAGAGATCGCAGAATTTGAGCTATATGACGGCGATGGAAACCTTGCAAATAGGGAATTGGATGATCTGCTTGCAATTTCGCCGGAAGATATCAGGAATGCCGCAGCAAAATTTTTGGATACTGAAAACCGGGCTTTGCTGGACGTAGAGCCCGGATCTTGAGCCGCTTGACGCTCGATTCTGAAGGCTCGATAAACGCCTTTGTTAATTGTTGGTTAATTTATATTTATTTTGAACAAATTTTTAATTTCCAATTTTAATTTTTTAATTCTTAATTTCTTTAAATCTTAATTTCTGGATTATGAATAGTCTCTCAAAACCACCTGAGCCATTGCCGCCAATAGATTTTTCAATTCCTAGACCTGAGCTTTTGACTTTGGAAAATGGGCTAGTTGTTCATTATTGCAAAACCAAAAGGGTTCCGGCGGTTAACCTGCACTTGACGTTCAATTTTGGTGAATTGGATGACCCGCCTGAGCTGTTCGGGCTGTCATCGGCAATGGCGGCTATGATGAGCGAGGGAACTGAAAATTTCTCCAGCCGGGAAATCGCTGAGAAAATCGAAAGGCTCGGTGCAGACCTGTCTATCAGAGCTACTACGGATTTCTTCATCATTTCCGCAAGGTCTCTTTCTATTTACTTCAATGATTTGCTTGATCTGCTTGAGGAAGTAATTTTTCGCCCCACTTTTCCCGAAGATGAACTAGACCTTTATAAACGCAATACGATTGAGCACCTCAAATTTCAAAGATCGCAGCCGTCATTTCTTGCGACTGAAAGAGCGCTTAGTGCTTTGTACGGAAACCATCCATTGGGGAGATTTTCTCCTACTGCGGAAGAAATAATGAGAATCGACCGCAGCAAGCTGTCCGAATGGCACAAGAAAAAATTACTTGAGACGGACGCATCTCTACTTGTCGTTGGCGATATTGAAAAGCAGGAACTCATATCAGCCCTTAATGACCGTTTTGCCTCATGGCAGAGAGACTCTGGCAGTCAAGCACAAGCACCTCTTTTGCCAGCCGAGCCGCAAAGAACCCTTTATCTTGTAGATCGTCCTGCCAGCAGCCAGGCGAATATAATTATCGCAAACCGCTCGGCCAATAGGACATCCCAAGACTATTTTGCGATCCTGGTAATGAACCAGATTCTGGGTGCAGGTGCTTCTTCCAGGGTATTTATGAACCTGCGCGAGGAGAAAGGCTACACTTATGGAGCTTATACACGTTTCGATATGAAGCGGACAAGCGGAGAATTCGAGGCAACGACTGAAGTGCGGAATGAAGTTGTCGGGGCCGCGCTGTCAGAACTCGATTTTGAGCTATCTAGAATCAGAACCGAGCAGGTTAAGCCTGAAGAATTAGCTGATGCAAAAGCCTACCTTAAAGGTGTTTTTCCTATCAGGGCAGAAACTCAGGAAGGCTTGACAGGTCTGATTGCCAACAAAATAATCTACGGCCTTCCGGATGAATGGCTTTATAACTATAGGCAGCTGGTTGACCGCGTTTCTCTTGAAGATGTAACAGCTGCGGCACAAAAGTATATTAAACCTGAAAACGCCGCAATAGTTGTTGTTGGCGACGGCGAGGTGATCTTTCAACAGGTGAGCGGATTTGCTGCCAATTTAATAGCCTTTGATCAAAATGGCCAGGAGATTTCTACAGAGAAGTTTCAACAGCAGGAACCTGAGAATTTTGCCGGAAAATGGCAGCTAAGCGCTGAATTTCAGGGCCAGACAGTTCCTATCTCACTCAGCCTGAACCAAACAGGGAGCAGCGTAACCGGCGCGCTCGAGACAGCTCTTGGATCCGGAGTCATCTCAACAGCAACAGTAAATGGCTGCAGGATAAGGGCTAATGCTTCGGCAACGCTTGCAGGCCAACAAATCGAATTTACTATTTCAGGCGAGTTGCAGGGAGAAGATTTTGTTGGACAGATAGTGTCAGAAATGTTCCCGCAATCGCTCGGATTCAAAGGCAGACGTGAAACTGATTCTTAACATTCTGCCTCCTGATAATCTGGATCTGATCGGCAGAGCATTCTAATCGCCGACCTGACATAATTAAAAAAATCGAGCCCCTCTTGCAGCTTCATACAGTGCTATTACTGAAATGGGGAGGCCCGTCGGGCTTCGAGCCCTGATACTGTCGCGGTCAGGCTATTTCAGGGCTTTAGCCGGCGGGCCTTTGTTGGAGAGTCCTTTGAAAAAAGCTTCTTTTTTACCCTTGTCAGATAGATAAAATTCCAGGACATAAAAACCGGGATTTTTCTATCCGGCCTTGCGGACCTCGACGGCTTCTTGGCCGATTGCCTGGAGTCTTTCAATCAGCAATGAAGCAGCCTTTTTGGAAAGTTCCGCTATCTGGCAGTCAAACATTGCTTTGCACTCACTGTCCGGATCAATGCCTTTCTCCCTGCTGATAGCCCTGATCATCGAAAGCTGTTTTGGCGTAATCATATCGCCAATGCTGGACGAAGTAGCATCAAACGTTATTGTGCGAGTAACTGGCTTAAGCTCGCCGTTTATTTTCTCTTCCTCGAGCTCCTGTTTATAGAGGTTTCTTGCAATGCCGAATTTGACCGCCGCTCGTTTCAGTGCGTCATGCTCGGCTTTTTTGATGCCGGTTTCACTGCGGGCTGAGCCGGTGCCAATACCTTCCCTTGTCACGGAGTCAATGGTAATTGCCACGGTTACAATCACGTAGTCTCCTATAGTACGTATATCTTTAATGGAATGGCTCCAGTTCGGGGCTTTTTCATCGAGGATGTCAGCCACTGTATGCCATTCTACGTAATCTACGGTTCTGAGCCTGCCGCTTCGGTCTCGCCATGCCTCACGGTGTTTTACAAGATCCGGGCCGACAGTGTTTCGAAGCTCTTTGAGCGTTGATGTAAAGTCAACTACGGTCTGCTCCGCAATGAAATCTTCAGAAAGAAATTGTTGATTTTGATTTTCCTTGTTAGTCATTTTATTTCTCCTTTTTGCTTTCAATCACCGAAACAGAGCTAACTTAATTTGAGCTTCGCCCGATTATTACGCTCTTGAGGCTACTGTTTTCGATGATTCTGTACGCCGCAGCCGGGCAAACTGTGACTCAGCCTAATAGAAACTTGGCATTAATCCATGATTTAATCATCTTCTGTATTTCTGCCAAACTATTCAATTATCAATGACTTATCAAATTTTCTCTGATGTCCGGCCCAACCAAACAGCCCGGCAGACCGTTTCATCTATGAAACACTGTATCACAAAATATTTTTTGTTGCAAGTATGAAATTTCGTGTTGCATAAAAAAAATTCTTGTGTTATTGTTTTATCTGTGAAATTCAGGCTGCATGAGTGAAACAAAGCGGCCTTTGTGGAGCGACAAACTATGGCTAGTAAAAATAAAGACTTGATAGATATTAAAGAACTAGGTGATTCGGTCAGGCGAAGACGCTTAGATTTAAAAATGAGCCTAAGGCAAGTTGCTGACGAAACAGGTATTTCTGCATCCACCCTTTCAAGAATCGAAAATGGTACCGGAAAACCGGAAGCAGAAAATATTGCAGCGCTCTCCGCATGGTTGAATATTCCGATTGAGCGGGTTTTGAAAGTGGACGGCGATTCAGATCAACCCCCGGTCGTTTATTATCCGCAGGAGTCAACTCCTGACATTGTTGCTGCACATTTACGTGCCGATAAAAAACTTCCGAAACCCAGTGCCGAGGCTCTAGCGGAGCTATTCAGGGTCGCATATCAACAATTTCTAAATTCTTCACAGGAAAACAAGGAAAAAGACGGTTAATTGAGAAAATTAGCCCGGCCGCTTTTCAAATTTTGCATGATTATGCGTAGTTAAAAGAAAAAGCACTCTGTGCTCGGATACTAATGTGAGGTTTTATGCCAGAATTAAGTTTGCCAGCAGCTTCTATCCCTTTGATATCTGGAACCAATAGTGAAAGTATTAAACCTAAAAGGTTGATTTTTGGCCTGAATACACTGCTTTTTCTTTACTCTTTCAGTGCATTTTTAGGCATCTCTGGTGATTCGGTTGAATGGTTACTCGCAGGCGGGGCAGTTTTCTTTGGAGCTTTGCTAGCGGCAATTTTAGAAGGCAAGGCATTAGTTAAGTCCTTTATTTTGAAGGTTTGTCTAAGTTTTGGGTTTGCGCTGGCAGCTTTTTCTGTCTCAGGCTTTGTTTCTTCCGACACACTTTTGCTTTTTCAACAGATAACAAACATTTTTTTACTAGCTGCAATTATAATCTCTTGCACTGCAACGATTTATGGTATAATCAGTTTACGTTTGGCGAGATAGGCAAAAGGCGTCAAACATTAGAAAAGCCCTCTGCTACTTTCGGGATAGCAAGGGCTTTTTTAATTTACTCTATGAGTGTTTCAGATTGTATTAGATTACCGGAGCCGGTGCCCCATAATTTACTACATCATGAATCAACTTAACCTGATCCAAAAGCTCCAGGAATTGATTCGGTGTGATGGCCTGTGCTCCATCGCAAAGCGCCAGTTCAGGGCAAGGATGAACTTCAATCAAGAGACCGTCAGCCCCTGCAGCCACGCCGGACCGCGCCAGCGGTTCGACCATGTAATTATGACCAGAGGAATGCGAAGGGTCGACTAAAATCGGAAGGTGAGATATCCTCCGGACTGCAGGAATTATTGATACGTCAAGAGTGTTTCTTGCGTGGTCTGTAAAGGTTCTGATCCCACGCTCACACAAAATTACGTCGTAATTGCCCTCGGCCATGATATATTCTGCGGCCAGAAGGAATTCGTCTAAGGTGGCTGAGAGCCCACGCTTGAGTAAAATAGGTTTTTTCGCACGTCCGGCATATTTAAGTAGCGAGAAGTTTTGCATATTGCGTGCGCCGATCTGTATGCAGTCTCCGTATTTTTCGACTAGATCTATACCGCGTTCGTCCATCGCCTCTGTAACGATGTTTAGTCCAAACTGCTCTCTGACTTGTGCAAGTATTTTCAAACCTTCTTCGCCAAGCCCCTGAAAGGCATAAGGTGAAGTGCGCGGCTTGAAAGCTCCACCTCTGAAAAATTTTACCCCGCTTTTTGCAACAATTTCGGCAACCTCAAAGACCTGTTCCGGCGACTCAACCGCGCAGGGGCCGGCAATTATTGCCAGGCTCCCATCTCCTATGACTGAATTGCCGACATTTACTATAGATTTGTCCGGTTTTAGGTCTTTGGTAATCAGTTTATATGGTTTAGTAACACGAATGGTATCGGCGACGCCGGGCAGGTTTTCAAAATGTGCCGGGTCAATCGCACCGCGATTACCTGTTACACCGATAGCAGTGCGGTTTTCGCCTGGAAGCGCATGGCCGCGAAAGCCCAATTTTTCGATTACTTCTATAACG
>DATLZX010000076.1:0-3485 GCA_035573795.1 Pyrinomonadaceae bacterium
GGGAAAGTCCCCTTTTCGATATATTTGACCCAGGTTCGGTTTACCCCAAGCGGCACTTCATTTTCCGCCTTGCAGGCAACAGTGCAGGCATGGCATCCGATGCATTTTCGATTATCAATGACAAACCCGAAGTTCATAAAATTTCGTTCACATGTTACGAGTGATGCAATCTGCGTGTATATTAGCTAATCAAGATTACACCCATAGCAAAGTAAAGCTACGCCGGCGATTAAGCTCAGAATAATTGAGGAAAGCGAAATTAAACCCGAGCCGATTACAGAAGTTTGTGAATTACCTACCTTAACGAAGCGTTTATTTTTTCCAATTCTGACGCTCCGGGGCACAAATCTTCTTCAGTTAATTGGTTTAAAGGAATCTCTACTGTATTCAAGATGGAATGCAGATCACGGCTTTCAGGGTCTATGTATAAAAGCCCCGTAAGCACCTCTCCGCGTTCACGGGCACGATACAAAGCTGATATTGCAGCCAGCCTTTCAAAAGGATCCCAATCTTTCGCAAGTTTATTCAATCTGATTGTGCTTCCATCATGAAGAAGCACGTCCTGTATGGAGCCGGACTCATAGTGAGTCAAAATCTCAGACTTTTCCGGTATCAGATCTACGGTCCCCGTAACTTCCATATGCTCCCGTACATAATCGTAGGATTTCGTAGAGCCCGTGTTGTTATTGAATGTTACACAGGGAGAAATTACGTTAAGCAGTGCAAAGCCGTTATGATGAATCGCAGCTTTTATCAAAGGAACTAGTTGCTCTTTATCACCGGAAAAACTCTGAGCAACGAAAGTGGCTCCGAGCTCGATAGCGAGGCCGGCGAGATCAATTGCTTCAAATAAATTTTCTTTTCCTGACTTGCTCTTGGATCCGGCATCTGCAGTTGCGGAGTCCTGACCTTTGGTCAAACCATAACAACCGTTGTTCATTACAAGATAAACCATCCTGAGATTGCGCCGGATGGCATGAACGAATTGCCCCATCCCTATAGAAGCCGTATCACCATCACCGGAAACGCCGAAATAGATCAGGTCACGATTGGCCAGGCTGGCTCCGGTTGCAACAGAAGGCATCCTTCCATGCACTGAATTAAAACCGTGAGAATTTACAAGAAAATACGCCGGAGATTTTGAGGAGCATCCGATACCACTTAATTTTGCGACTTTGTGCGGCTCGATATTCAGCTCCCAACAGGCCTGAACTATAGCGGCGTTGATCGAATCATGCCCGCAGCCAGCGCATAATGTGGATAAAGAGCCTTCGTAATAGTCTATTGTATAGCCAAGCGCATTTTTGGGTAAGGCCGGATGACGAAAAGCTGGGCGGATGTAGGTCATATTTTCGTATTGAAATTATAATTCGTATCGGAGTTATGAACTATATTCTACATTGTCAGTGCAAGAAGAACTACGATAAAACTCAATCCTTTGTTTGAGATAGATTATCCTTGATTTTTCTATAAATGAAATCTGCCGTAATGGGCAGCCCGTCAAAATTCAAAATTGGAACAAGTTTCGTCGAGGGAGTTCCTAATTCGATCATGATCAATGAGCGAAACTGAGCATCACGATTTTGCTCAATGACAAAAATCTTTTCGTGCCCAGTGATAAAATCTCTGAAAGCTTGGCCGAAAGGAAAAGCAAGAGCTCGCATCGAATCCAGCAGAACCCCATCCTCACGAAGCATTTCCAGAGCCTCTTCAGCCGCAAATCGTGTCGTACCAAAATAAATAATGCCAGCATCTGTGAAATTGCCAGAAGAGCCGGTAAAACCATTTTCTTCCTCTCTGAGTGATTGGGCGGCCAGCATTATTTCCGGCTCAGGCATTAGCGTTTTCGTAGTTTCCCATTTTTTCGCCAGCCGCTCCATATTCCTTCTATAAGCGTTTGAGTCCTCTGTGTAGACAGCGAATTCATCCCTAGAAGAACCTCTTGTTACAAAAGCTCCAAGCGTAGGATGCGTTCCGGGGATGGTTCTGTATGGTATTCCGTCTCCTTCAATGTCCAGGTATCTTCCAAATCTTCCGCCATAAACAGTCAAAGGATCATGCGCCTGATCTACTTCTACCTCTTGCTCTATTTTTTCCTCCGGCGCGGAAACAATTTTATTTCCGTTTGATTTAAAATTGTAGATTTTTTCCAGATCCTCGGCCGATAAGACTTTTCCACGTTCATAGATCTTTGAATCACTCCACTGCAGCGGCTCGCAAATATGCTCATTCATCCCAAGATCCAAATCCGTCATTAAGATAATCGGCGTTTGCAGTTTTTCGCTCAGATCGAATGCCAAAGAGGTCATCTCAAAGCATTCTTTCGGCGTAGAGGGAAATAGCAACGGATGTTTCGTATCACCATGCGAAGCATATGCGGCAAGCAAAATGTCAGATTGCTGCGTTCTTGTCGGCATTCCGGTGGATGGCCCGGTTCTTTGAACATCAATCAATACTGTCGGAACCTCGGCAAAATATCCAAGCCCAAGAAATTCCTGCATCAGGGAAAGCCCTGGACCGCTGGTTGCGGTAAATGCCCTAGCTCCATTCCACATCGCACCCATCACGACACCGATTGCAGCAAGCTCATCCTCAGCCTGGATAATTGCATACTTGTTTTTTCCGCTCTGCTGGTCAACTCTGTATTTGGCAGCGTATTTTGCAAAAGCATCAACGACTGAAGTTGAAGGAGTGATTGGGTACCAGGCTGCAATTGTTGCTCCGGCATATATCGCTCCCAGTGCACAGGCTGAATTGCCAGAGATTAAGATTTTGTTTCTTATCAAGTCTCTGCGTTCAACTAACAGTTGAAAATCAATGTCGAGTTTTTCCTTTGCAAACTGGACCCCTAGTTTGAGCGCCTTGATATTCGGCTCGATAAACTTTTCCTTTCCCTTGAATTGCTCTGAAATAAGCTGCTCGAGCACCTCAAACTCGATCTTGAAGAGTTCTGAGAGTGCTCCGACGTAAATAATGTTTTTGAAAAGCTGGCGTTGGCGGGGATCGCTGAATTCCCTATTACAGATCTCAGTCAAAGGAATGCCGATATGGACGATGTCGGTCCGATCAAAATTAGGTGGCAGCGGCTTTGTACTGTCATAAACGAAGTAACCGCCTGACTGCGTGTCAGAATAGTCCTTAGGCATTGACTGCGGGTTGACCGAAACCATTAAATCAATGCCCTCTCGCCTACCTAAGAATCCTTTGTCAGAGACTCTTACCTCGTACCAGGTCGGGAGTCCCTGGATATTAGAAGGAAAAATATTCTTAGGCGTAGCCGGAACTCCCATTCTGAAAATCGCCTTTGTAAAAAGCGCATTCGCACTGGCAGATCCAGTTCCATTCACATTGGCAAACCTGACTACGAAATCATTAACTTTCTTTGCACTCAATGACTTTTAGCTTCCTTTAATTGTTTAAAGATAAGGATAATTCTCGTTAAATGGCTTCTGATACATGCCTCTGAATAAACAATACCAGATTCT
>DATLZX010000077.1:0-7968 GCA_035573795.1 Pyrinomonadaceae bacterium
AAACTGGTGTTGTTACCGTTGCCTTGAGCGATCAGCTCAACACGCTTGACACTTTAACTTCCACAGCGGCTTCAGGCTCTGGAGCAGAAAGAGTAAGAACGTTGATTTTCAACACTTTGGTACGAAAAGATGCTCAGTTTAACTATACCGGCGAGCTTGCCAAAGACATCACTTTTTCAGATGATGGCCTTGCGGTCAAAATGACCCTGCGCGATTCTGTAAAATTCCATAATGGCAAGCCTTTTACTTCTTCTGACGTAAAATACACTTTCGACCAGTTATTTGCCAGTAACAGTTTCAAGGCTAAAGCATTTTCAGAGAGAGTTGGCGACCAAACCGAGCAATACATAAAATCAATGGATTTTCCCGATGATAAATCCGTTATTTTCAATCTGAATAAGCCGTCGTACAGACACAAACTTCTTGCAAATCTTGTAGCAATCCCAATCATTCCTGAAGGATCAGTCTCTGAGCAGGCCACGAAACCGACAGGCACAGGCCCGTATAAGTTCATTTCTTATGATAGCGGACAGAACATTGTTGAGTTCGAGGCCTTTGATGATTATTGGGAAGGGGCACCTAAAATAAAAAGACTTCGGGTTAAAGTACTGCGAGATGCAAGCTCACTTCAGGCCGAGCTGCAGAACGGTGCCGTTGACATTGCCCCATTGCCAACCAGCCTTACGCCCGACAATATCAATCAATTTGAAAAGGGCGGACAAGTCAACGTTTATAAATTCGACGGCTCGAACATCCAATACATCGGGTTGAATACCACTTCGCCGCCGTTGGATGATAAACGCATCAGGCAGGCTATCGCTTACGCAATTGACAGGAATAAAATTATCCAGGAACTTTTGTCCAATCAGGCTAAAATTGCCTATTCAATTCTCCCTCCGCAATCCTGGGCATATTCCGAGGGTACCAAATACGAATTCGACCCAGAAAAAGCTAAAAAGCTTCTCCAGGAGGCTGGTTATAAGAATCAGCCAATAAAGTTCAAATATCAGGCCGGAAATTCCGCCTATAACCTCTATGCGCAAGCCATCCAGAGCTCTTTAAGCAATATTGGCTTGAATGTTCAGATAGAAACTATCGATACCTCTACACTTCAACAACAGCTCGAGCAGGGACAGTTTCAAATGAATACCGGGATCTGGATAGGAGGAAATCAGGATCCGATATTTTTACGAGACTTATTTTCAACCGACTATATACCCGGAAAAAATGCCAGGTGCTGCAATAGAGGCAGATATTCCAATCCACAAGTTGACCTCCTGCTGACAAACGCAATTAACGAGCTCGATCCTCAAAAAGCCAAAGAGTTTTACATAAAGGCCTGGGACCTGATCTCGCAAGATGTGCCGCTGATACCGCTTTGGTACCCCTCGAATATCGTTATTACTTCCAAGCGGATTGGCAATATTCAAATGAATGCCAGCGGTGATTGGTCTTTTATCAAGAATGCAACCCTGGCACAATGATACCTTGTGCAAGGCGTATCATTTTGTTTTGTAAAGCTCATAATTTTGTTTGAAGAAGGCCTTGCTCAGGGCTTGACATATTCTTTACAGCAGTTAAAATTACAATTTGCGACGCGGGAATAGCTCAGTTGGTAGAGCGCAACCTTGCCAAGGTTGAAGTCGCGAGTTCGAGTCTCGTTTCCCGCTCCACCTTTTCTTGATCAAAGGCTTAAGGCGGAAGGAAAAGGCGATTCGTAATAACGAAATTTCGCTTTGGCCTTTCGCCTTAGATTTTAGTCCTACCTGAAAAGGCGGCGTAGCCAAGTGGTAAGGCAGAGGTCTGCAAAACCTTTATTCATCGGTTCGATTCCGATCGCCGCCTCCAATCCAATCAGTCTAACCAGACTCTATCTATTCCTATTTATCTGATTAAATTTCACCAATTGAATTACCAATTATTGGGGTAAATTTATTACATTTAATGAGTAAAAATGAAAATTATTACTACGAGATGAAATTATCCCGGTTTGTGAGTTACGATGATCTTGTAAACTTTGACTGTTTCACGCAGTGCTTCTTTTGATAATAACGAGTGTGATGTCGTCGTTGGCATCAGCCGTCTGCGTAAAGCTTGAAAGTGCTGATTCAATGCGGTCTCTGATCTGGGCAGCGGAGTGATATTGATTTTCTTTAATTACTTTTATCAGCCTGTCAAGGCTAAATTCCTCGCCTTGAGGATTCACAGCTTCGGTTACACCATCGGAATAAGCAACAAGCAGTTCTCCCGGATTCAAAGTTGACTCTGCAAGTTCATATTCTGCACCTTCCATAATGCCGAGCGGCAGCCCACTCGAGGGCAAAGTCTCTACCGTATTATCCCGGCGCGCAATTAGCGGCGGATTATGTCCCGCGTTTATATAGTTCAATTTGCCGTTTGATGGTGATAACTCTGCGGCAAAAAAGGTTACAAAACGATTGGCTGGAGTATTTTCGGCAAGATAACGGTTTACCGCATCTAAAAGCTGGCTTAAAGATGAACCTGCACTTAACTGCGCATGCACCGCAGCATGCAAGCTTGACATCAAAAGCGCAGCAGCAGTGCCTTTGCCCGAAACATCGCCCAATGCGATAAACAGGTTGCCGTTTGGCCTTTGGACAAAATCGTAATAATCTCCGCCAATTTCATAGCATGAAAAAGAGATTCCCTGGAATTCGTAGCCGGAAATTTGTGGCGGCGCCGAGGGTTGAAACCTTTGCTGGATCTCGCTAGCCAGCTCGAGTTCGCGTTCTAGTCTTTCTCTTTCAAATCGCTCTTCCAGCAGCTTTGCATTCTCTACCCTGATAGACGCAACAGACGCCAACGTAGTGAGAATGTTCAGGTGTTCCTCTGAAAAAGTGGCAGTAAAGGTGGGCGAGTCAGCATAAATCATTCCAAAAACATTTTTTTCGTCAACACTCAAAGGCACTGCCAGAACCGACCTGATTCCCTGCAAAGCCATCGTCTGGCTGAAATATCGCGGATCATGCTGCGCATCGGCTGTCAGAACAGATTTGCCGTTCTTCAAAACTTCGTCCATTATTGTGCGGCTGATCTTAATTTCTGCCAGTGAATCCTCCCCATGGCGTGATCTTGCAAGAATGACCTTCATTTCGTCATCCACACTGTCTTTCATCATAATCACGCACCTTTCCGCAGGGACACTTTCAAATACTAAATTGGCTATTTGCCCAAGCGTATCGCTCAGACTGCGGGCTGATAACAGCGTAACCCCGACCTTACTGATTAGTTTCAACAAATCTGTCCTGCTGGTCAGTTGTTCATCGAGGAATTCCGTTGTCTTTGGCCTGAAGCTGAAAGATATTGTTTTTGAAGGGTCTAGTTGGTCGGTTGTATCCGTTGCAAGCGAAGCCGCTGATATTTTCAGATTATCTTCATCTACAAAAAATATACGGGTTTCGCCGAGTTGTATTTCGTCGCCTGAATTAAGTTTTACCGGTGATCTTACAATGATACCGTTACGCTTTGTGCCATTGGCCGAGCCAAGGTCATTCAACCAATAAACATCGCCTTCGCGCCTTATCTCGCAATGAAGCCTTGAAGCAAAAGAATCAGGTATGCAGATGTCATTTCTTGCAGAGCGTCCGATTGTGGTCCGCAATCGGGTCAAATCGAATTTTTCAGAGTTTCCATCCTGGCCTTGTATAATCAGCTTTGCCATTTTTCAAATTTTACCTCGCAGCCGAACTACTCGGGTTCCGAACAAGAAATCATGCAAAGCCCGCCCGCCCGGTGTAATTGCCGCAATCAGAAAACCTATTCCGAACGTAAATATAATTAAAAGATATCCTACTGTCTGCCTCAAGATAATCGCCTTAGTGGCTAGTTTACCGCCGTCATACCTGACAATCTCTATTCCGGTCAACATTTTCCCTAATGTTTGCCTTGTCCCAATTGGCAATAAAATCAAATCTGCGGCTGCAATTAAAATTCCAAAAAGCCAGGCAAAATTGTTTATGTCACTTGAAATCAGCCTCGAACCATCATAGCCAAGCAGCCTTCCTATCAACATCCCTCCGACAGGAAAAACTATAAAAAGGGTATAGTCAAACAAAAGAGCTCCGCACCTGAGCAGGAATGGGGCAGATTCCTCATTTGCCTGCTCATTGCTTCCATTATCATGTAAATTGGTTTTTTCGAACTCTGAGTGCGAGTAAGCTCTCTGTACCATATCGGCGGAAACAATCTGTTAATCTTAATATATTCAGGCTACCCTATAATAAAATGCAAGCGGGTATCGCCCAATCTGATCCGGTCTCCGCTGTTCAGCCTGTATGGATGGCGTGGAGGCAGCCGAAAAGGGTTTGCAGATGCCGGCTCGATTACCGTTCCGTTCGAAGAGCCGAGGTCCTCCAGAATGTAGTTGGTTCCATCGCGCCGAATTTTGGCGTGCCTTCGGGAAATTTTTGTTTGCGGGTCATATTTAGAGAGGTCAACTTCAGGGAAAATGTTAGAAGTCGGGTCGCGCCGCCCTATCAAAACCTCATCTTTTTCAAGAGAGTAAACCGGTGCAGATAAATCTGAAGTTCCTTCGACAACAAGCCTCGCTATAATTGCCGCGCTTTTGTAAATTTCAGAATGTACGCCTTTTTGTGCTAGCGGTTGCTTGGCTCCGCAAAAGGCGCAAAACAGGTCGGTTGCAACGATTTTTTGCCCGCAAAACCCGCAAAAAACCATCTGATTAGCCAAACTTACAGAAACCGGCACTTCTCCGACTCCGTAGGTTACTGTTCCGGCCCTCAGTTTAGCTAGATGGTCTTCCAAAACGGCCTTCATTTCAGCAGCAGAAGAAAATCGTTTTTCAGCGTTGTATTCTACGGCTTTCATTATTATCCGCTCGATCTGATCTGAAATACGAGGATTGATTTGCCTTGGCCGCGGGTTTTTTTGAAAATCGAATATCAATAATGGATTACTTTGCGGGTCTGCTCCTGTCAGAAGGTGAAACATTGTAGAACCGAGGCTGTAAATATCTGATCGCGGCTCCACATTTCCGCTAAACAGCTCTGGCGGAGCGTAACCCATCGTACCTACGGCAGTAACCCCTTTCTCTTCCTTCTGGCTGATTGATCGGGCAATTCCGAAATCAATTAGCATAATTCGCCCGCTGTTGCCATCTATCATTATGTTGGATGGCTTTAAGTCTCTGTAAACGATAGTCTGAGGCTGGTTATGCAAATAATTCAAAACGTCTGTTATCTGTATAGCCCATTCAGTTACAGTAAGTTCATCAATCGTGCCATCTGGGGCAGCTCTTAATCTAGAGGCAAGGTCTCCACCCGAGATATATTTCATAACAAGGTAAAACCTGCCTGCAGAATCGTCATAGAAATAATCGAAAATTGTAGGAATGGCAGGATGATCCAGGCTCGTCAAAAGCAAAGATTCCCTTTTGAAATCATTGTAGGCTTTTTCTTGTAGATGCTCCTCAATGTGAGACTGCACCATCTCCTTGACCGCACGTAAAACGCCTCCCAGATTGCGGTCTGCCGCCAGGTAAACTGCGCCCATACCGCCGCCGCCAATCTTTCTGATGACCTCATACCTGCCGTTTAGAATCGTTCCTTCCGGAAGCGGCTTTAACTTTGCAGATTTCTTACCGTCTGAATCAATTTGCGATACTGCAGAGGTTCCTTTTGGCTCGGATAAATCCTCGGACGCTACGGCGGAAAGTATATCGGGGTTTACAGACGGGCTTTGCGCCGCTTGCCCGATTGCATCTTGAGATTTACTTTCTTCAAGCGAAATTTGGGATGATTTTCGGCCAGGCTCTTCCACTGGGGATTGAAAGCCCGCAATATCGGACTCCATTATACTGACGGAATCGAAAACCGAAGGCAGCGAAACTGGCTCATCTAAAATTTCGTCCGGTGGCAAGATTGGCCTTGGTTCTTCTAATAACTGTTTCGAAGTTCCAGAAGAGGTCTCTGAAATATCTTCTCCGAACTTTCTAGCTTCAGCCTCATCACTCTGACCAATCTGGTTTATCCCTGTTTGCAGCTCTGAGATCCCAGCTGATTCATTGAAATCTGCAGAGGCCTCAGGCTCGCTGACTGCATCTTTATTAGTATGAGCGATTTCAGGAGAATTAGATTCCACAAATTCCTGACTAGCTTCTTTAGGCCCAATATCATTAATCGGAATTTCCTCCCTACCGAAGACTTCTTTTTGCCCGCTTGCGACATCATCAGATTGTTCTGATACTGCACTAAATTTTTCCGGCGGCTTCGAGCTATCTTGCAATGATTCTGGGCCCTCGAGATCCTGAGAAAGAATTTTCGGAGCAGGGATATCTATTATCATACTGTCAAAATCAACTCCGAAATTCGCTGCAGGGCTTTGATCTGTTTTAGCTGATTTTTCAGTGACCTGGAGCTCTTGATTGCTAGGAGCTTCATTTTGCGAAATTGCGGGCCTCTGTAGATTGATACCAGGCTCTTCTTTAGGAAATATTTCTGGGCTCGTATCAGGCAAGGAGAGGCCGGAAGATGTTATTTCTTCTTTTTGGCTTTCTTTGGTTTTTTGTTCAGAAAATAAAGGAGTTACCTCTCCTGATATTTTTGTATCAGTTTGTAAAGCATCTTTGAAATTGGATTGACCTGGAATGGGCTTATCAACGGAAGAAGTGTTACTGACCTCAAAAGAGTTTTTTTCATAAAAATCTGAACCGGCCGAAAAAACCTCTTTTTCAGAAACCACCTCGACACTTACTTCAGTTTCTGAAAGGCTTACAGCTGCCTCTTCGGTTTTTTTTTCGACTCTTATACCACAATACGGACAAAACACGTCCGCATCAGATATCTCACAACTGCATTCCTTGCAAATAATCATTTAGAAATTATAAGTCTTTCTGCCCTTATTTTAGTCGCCTTTTTTTATCTTTATCCAGAACTATTGATTTTGCCTTGAACTATTGCTTTGTTATGAAGTTTATTTATTCAGTAGATTCTTTTACTTCGCACTTTAATTGCTTTTCTTCTTTTGCTTAGTTTTCTTTTCGAATGTTTTTTGTCATAAAGAGCAAATAACCATTACTGAAATTTTTCGAAAACCTTTGCAAATGATATAAAATCCTTTCACAGACTGTCCTCAACTATGGGCGTTCACGGCATCAACTAATCCTGAATCTGAGAAAAGTTTTACCAACTATAATTTCGTCTCCATCATTAAGCTTTTGCGGGCTTCCGGGAATGAGCCTGCGCCCTCTATTGATAAAAGTGCCGTTTGTTGAGCCTAGATCTTCTATAAAGAAATCATCATTTTTTACTGTTATTCTGGCATGACGCCGAGAAACCTTAGCATCAGGATCAAAAGGATCCAAATCTATGTCCGGAAAAATCCCATTATCTGCATCCCAGCGGCCAATATGCGTTTCATTTCCCAATAGTGGAAATTCAGCGGCAGAGGTACTTTTCTCCAGAATCAATCTTGGTTTTGGGATCTCAACATCTTTTGTGGATTGCTGTTCATTCTCCTGGAGAGGACTGGCTTGCACTTGAGACTGCCCTGTGGCAGCAAACTCGCTTGAATGGAGAAATTGGTTTTGGTTTAAACCTTGTTCAGGCAAACTCTGATTTTCAACATAGGAATGACCAGCGTTGAAAGAAGCCGAGGGTTCATCTGCCATCTCAGCCGGACTTTGAGCCGACTCAGACGCCGCTAATCCTGGCTCAAACGATTCTTTCGAAATGCCTTCCGGCCTCGCCGACTCTATTGCAGGGTTTCGCAGCGGCGCTGCTGAACCGGACAGGAGCGTTGCCGGCTCATCCTCCACAACCGGGAATTTATTTCCGCACTCCTCGCAAAACTTCGCGGTTTCCCTATTATCTTTTCCGCAATTTGGGCAAAATTTCATCCGAATTAAAATGCTAAAACGAAAGGTGAAGAAACACAATAGTTATACAATAAAAATCAACTTAAAAGGTAGTCCAGTTAACCAGGTTTTAC
>DATLZX010000078.1:0-4777 GCA_035573795.1 Pyrinomonadaceae bacterium
CGCAATAGGCAGCCACGGCGAAAATAGCGAAATCGTGCGTACGGTTTTGATGCTGGCTAAATCATTAGGAATGCGCGTGACTGCAGAAGGCATCGAAACAGACGCTCAACTGTATGTACTGCAGGCTTTAGGGTGTGATTACGGACAGGGCTACCTGATTGGAAGGCCAAGGCCTGCAGAGGAAATCGAACCATTGCTTGCCGTTAAACATAAATGGCTGCCAGACAGATTGCGTACAGTCTTTCCAACCGCAGCAGACGACCTTGTTGATGAATACGACGAGAGGCTGCCGGTGTTTTAACCTCTTATAAAACTTCATTTGATGCCCCACCCATAGCATTCCCGGTAGGGAAGAACGTTTAGCATAGGGTAAAACCTACGGATTCGGGTTATATTACGTGCCCCATGTCCCTGAAAGGGACATGGATTTTAGCGTAGGGTGAAACCCTACGATTGCGGATTAAACAATGAACCATCAGTCCCCGCAAGGGGACGAATATTTCAGCGTAGGGTGGAATCCTACGAATTAAAGGCCATAACAAATTATTTGTCCCCGCCAGGGGACGTATAAAATGCGACCCTTGCAGGGTCGGATTGAATTTGTGAAATCACTCAACCGGACGTTTCACGTCCGGCTATGATATCATTCGCCTGCGGCGAATGTGGGAACGCAATTTAGCTGAATATTGAATACAGGCTATGAGATCCTTCGCCTCCGGCGAATGTGAATAAAATTCGACCCTTGCAGGGTCGGATTGAATTTGTGAAATCACTCAACCGGACGTTTCACGTCCGGCTATTATATCATTCGCCTGCGGCGAATGTGAGTAGGAGAAAACCTACGGATTCGGTACATTTCGTGTCGATGTCCCTGAAAGGGACATGGATTTTAGCGTAGGGTGAAACCCTACGATTGCGGATTAAACAATGAACCATCCGTCCCCGCAGGGGACGAATATTTCAGCGTAGGGTGAAACCCTACGAATTAAAGGCCATAACAAATTATTTGTCCCCGCCAGGGGACGAATAAAATGCGACCCTTGCAGGGTCGGATTGAATTTGTGAAATCACTCAACCGGACGTTTCACGTCCGGCTATGATATCATTCGCCTGCGGCGAAGAGTAATGACAAAACAAAAAAGTATTTTTGCCGGTTTTGTCACCGGCGGCGGCTACTAAGGCGAAGAGTAATAAAAAAACAAAAAAGCCCTGTGAAGGGCTTTGGGCTATAAGAAAATAGCAGAGATGAAAATCAAAAATACTGCACACTGGCTAAAAACTGGGTGGCTGTGTCATAAGTTTTATCATCGAAAACAAGCACTTTGAAACTATTGGGGTCAATTCCCTGATTGACAAGGACTTTTACACAGGCTGCGAGTTCATACTTGTTTGGCTTGTAATGGCCACTTTCATTACTTATCATCAGCAGCTTACCATTATCAACCCAAATGCAGCCTGCGGCAATTACTGGTTTACCAGCAGTAAAGCTGCTATGATTCCAGTCAAGAATATTGCCGCTATGTGCATAAAGTCTTTCATCTAAATCCATGGCAAAAGGAAGTCCGGCTCTGTCAATGAAATCCGCTCCCATATGCGGTTGTTGGTTATGATAATTGTAAAGCTTTCCATTTTTGACAATGAGCAACTTCTCTATACGCTGCTCACTATTAAGATAGTTAAATTTACGCACTGCTTCTTTTGATGTCCATAATTCGTGGAGCTTATCGAGAATTTGTGTCATTGTATGTGTTGTGAGGTTATAAGTTTTTCCGAAATCAATTTCTAAATCAGAAGCTCCAAAGTACTTACTATCGCCGATCAACTCTTCCATATTAAGCTGCATCTTTTGAACAAAGTTTTTCTGTGGCAGAACAGCTTCATGGTAATGGGAGGTTCCGACGGAAGTTGCAGCCATTGGATTGCTTAATTTCATAAGATCCTGCTTATAGCCACCAGAATAATGGACTCCGCCGGCCTTGGCCGCCAGCTTTTTTTTGAAATCTTCGGAATTAAGCTCTTGAGCAACAGATTGCATCAGCTGGTAAATGCCATCGCTTCTTTTTCCATCAGGTTTAGTATGCAGATAGTGCTTGCACATCATATAAAGATAGACAAGGCACTTCATTTTGCGGTTATCTGAGTTCGTTTTGTAATATTCCTTTAAAAGCTTATCTATGTCTTTAATAAAAGGGCTTTTTCGGCGGTGAAGAAAAAGAAAAGTACGCTTGCGAAACTCGCTGACGGTCATCATGATTCCTATTCCTCCGTTTTTTAGAGATTATCAAATATCAAACAGCAAGCTAAGCAAGCACTTAGAATACAAGTAAATTGATTAACCCGCCGTTTAGTCAGGGAACTTTTAAATTAGATCGCTTTTTTGGGTAATTTTTGCAATTTTTTTATATTTATAACATAAAAATAACATCCCGGGAAAAATTTATAATACCTCGAAAAAAAATGCGGGGGCAGCACTAATGATAGCTTCCAGGGCTTGACAGTTCATTCAGTAATTTTTAATCTTAGATTTTGCCTGTGATATTCGGGCAATTAATTTTTGCATTCCGCAGTAGCTCAATGGCAGAGCATTCGGCTGTTAACCGAAGGGTTGTAGGTTCGAGCCCTACCTGCGGAGCCAATTTTTCTCAAGCCGCCAATTAACGGCGGCTTTTCTATTTGCTTTTTATTTGTTTGGGCAACAGAATAAAGGCAATTAGGTGGCAAAAAGCACCTCTGGTATTGTTTTTTTTGATGAGGTGGGGTTTTAGCCCACTTCTTTGCCATTGCAGTAATTCTCAGAAACTTATCTTCAAAATTTAAAGCAATAACCCATTTTGTCAGGTTTAAGCTCCAGGATTAATGGCATTTGGCCTCAAAAGAACATAAAAGCTTTGATTTCATGCAAAAGTGAGATTTTTTTTATCACAGGCAGAGAATAAAACGAAAAAAATAAGAGATTTTACGCGTTAGATAGATGTAAACAAACCGTCATTTTCGCTCGCGGCAAAATGACTAAATAAACGAGAAAACATATGCAACCTCAGGCCAGATCATTTCAGTTAAAACTTACAGATGAATTATTGATCCAGGCACCTGTAGAATTCGTCTGGAACGTAACTGTGGACGTTGAAAGCTGGCCAAGGTGGACGCCGACCGTCACATCGGTAAAGATTATAAGCAAGGGAGAATTCGGTTTGGGCAGCCGAGCACTGCTAAAACAGCCAATGCAAGTGGAGGCGGAATGGATCGTAACAAAATTTCAACCACTTAGATTATTTGAGTGGGTCAGTCGGCGAAGCGGAATCTATCTGACCGCTAGGCATGAAATCCTGCAAACAGAAAAAGGAACGATTTCAAAGCTTACTCTTTTTGCCGAGGGCTTTTTAATAAGACTTTTATGGCCGTTATTGAAAAATCGCATAGCACAATCAATCAAAACTGAAAATCTCGGGCTGAAAAAATATTGTGAAACCGCTAATATCCACCTTAGCAGCTCAGCTTAATCTGCCAGACGGTAGATGAAAACCGGATGCATAATGAAAATTTGCACTTCTCTATACCATCTACAGATAAATTGAAAATTAGCCCTGCGGAAAAATACTTATCAAACTGGTTTATAATCAAGTCATTTATTTAATCAGATTTATCTGAGAAGAAGTGAAAATCCCGGATAAAGAAATAACTGGTTTCGTGCTTGCCGGCGGCATGAGCAAAAGGTTTGGCGATGATAAATCGCGCGCTGTTTTCTGCGGAAAACCGCTGGTAGTAAGGGCTGCAGAGACCCTCAGAAAGATTTGCAGCAAAGTTTATATTTCCGGATACAGCAATTTGGATGGGTTGGAAGAATTGAGCCTCAAGGATGTTCACCCACTGCCAGATAGAAATGATTTGGCACTGCCCGGAGATAACAAGGCTTCTCTGGTAGGCCTGACAAGCGCTCTGCTTTTCTGCCAGACAGCTTATGCTGCAATTTTAGCCGTTGATCTGCCCTTTGTTACAGGGAGGGTTTTCGAAATCCTTTTTGAAGAAATCGGGTCATTCTCAGCTTCAATTCCTGAGGATTTAGAGGGGAGAATCCAAACGCTTTCGGCTATCTATGCGGTAAATGATTTTCGCAAAACATTTCTAGATTCAATTATCAGCAATCAGTTGACAATACACCGAATCGTCCACAAGAAAGATATAAAAATAGTTGGTTTTGAAAAATTTACTAAATCCGGCTGCAGCGAACATACATTTTTCAACATCAATACCAAATCAGATCTTGAACTGGCAGAAAAGCTTTCAATAGTGAATCTTTAGAAAGCCATAATCAGAAAAAAGCCGAAAATCAGTCGGAAATGTGTATAACTGCCGATCCTTTTACAGAATCATTTTTAAGAGCAATCAAGGCTTTCGGAAGATTATCGAAATCGAACACCTCGACAGAAGTTTTGATATTCAAGCCAGCAGCCTCTTGTAAAAACTCTTCCGCATCAACTCTGGTATTGTTAGTTACGGTAATAATCTTTCTTTCGCCATAAATAAGTGAATAGTCAATGGGTGGGATCTTGCTCATATGAATGCCGCCAAGCACCAATCGGCCGCCCTTGTCAAGAGCTCCAAGTGCGGCAGGGACAATTTCACCGGCTGGAGCGAAAATAATCGAGGCATCTAGACGAGCGGGCGGCTTGTCAAATGTGTCGCCTACCCAATCTGCTCCTAATTCTTCAGCAAGCTTGGCATGCTTTTTCTTATCTCTTGTGCAAACGTAAACCCGAGCACCTCTCGCCTTTGCAAT
>DATLZX010000079.1:0-4079 GCA_035573795.1 Pyrinomonadaceae bacterium
CCGTAAAAAGTATATTCGCTATCGCACCAGGTGCACCTCATCGGACATCCGGTCAAGCGTACAAAAGCACAAGGGCGGCCTGCATGGGTTGATTCACCCTGTATCGAAAGGAAAATTTCAGTAACTCTTAGCTGCATCAATCACTCTCAAGGGCGTTGGCCGATTGAATCATGCCTGATTTCAATTCTATGTTTTGGCATGCAATATTTGAAACCTTTAACCAATCTAGTTCTGATTCTGTGTAATATTGCCGGTAATTTTAAGCTATTTTTTGTAACAGAATCTTCCGGCTTGGTTTGGCTTTTGGTAATAGTGCAAAAATGGTAAAAATGCGGTTTTTGCAGCTTACGGCCTGAAATCAAAAATAGCCAAACCAACCAAAGGCATTGAAAACTTCGCCAATTGCGAAAGAGCAGAGGTTGGCAAGCGTGATTATGGCAAAGCTGACAAAAAGATCTCTACTTGAAAGGTTTATTTTACCTGCAATTGCCAGCCAGAAAATCAGGCATTCGGCCACAGGAGCAAAGGTTTCGGCTGCCAGCAAGTAAACAGCCCGCGAATAGCCAAAGAAAATCAAAGGAAAAATCAGGCCTACAAAAGGGTAACTGCAGGCGGTCAGCCAAAAACCGGCAAAAATGCGCAGTGCCTTGGAAATCCTCGAAGGCAGGAAAAAATAGAGTATCGGGAGCTCTATAGCAACACTGAGTAAATAGCCAATTGGAAGGAAACGTAACAAATCATATACAGGAGTAGTTTGGGCTGCTCCGGCAGGCTGATTTTCGGGCAGGGCAAGGTCAAAAAGCAAGTAAGTAAGCATTAAAAAAGGCATATTTCAGCTTCGCAGCCTTATTAAAAAAGGAATTTCTGCCAGAACATGGGCAATGGCTGCGGCAAAATATAAATCTCTCATGGATTGATAATCAAGGATGAATCCGACCCAAAGCAATAATACAATTGCAAAACTCAATCCGATTGCGGCAAAAATGAAGTTTTTGCTAATTGCTCCAGGCATCGCCAGAGGGATGTTACTCAACTTCAAACCAGAAAGACGCGGATCAATCAAAGGCAAAAAAACAAGCCAGACTGAATAATGCAGAGTTTCCAGGAATACATGAACTGATACAAGCAACCGGCTGGAAATCTGCGGCAAAATATCGCTTCCGGCATGGCGGATGATTCGGAGCGAGAGGTCATCCCGCGAGGTAAGATTTTCTGTAGAAAGCAGCAGCACAATCAATAGAAAAACAGAAACACCGCAGGCTGCCAGGGCATAATTGAAATGCTTGAGCCACTGTTTGCCGGTTTGCCTGATCTGCCTTTTCAGAAACCAAAATGCTGCCAGAGGGTGAAGGTAAACCAAAGCCAGCGAAAATTCCCCGGGGAATAAGACAGCAAAAGCAGCCGCAAAAAGCCCCAATGAGATTATCCAATCGGAATCGCGGCGGCGAAGCCTTCCATCGGCTGCAAAAAGTATTGAAGCCCATAGGAGCAACCCGGCATTCCAAATTGCCAAAATCAGCGAGGCATTTCCGGTCATCCATAGCCAGTCGCCGAAAACATAAAAAGCGGTGAAATACAAGGCAGACAATAAGATAACCCCGCTTATGGCAATCAGATAGAATTGGCGTGAGCGGCCCCACTTGCGCGGAATATGACCTAGAAAATAACGAAATTCAAGAAAATTATGCGGGCCGGCAAATAGAAAAACGGTGGCGATTGAGAGCTCGATCGGAAGCAAAGCTATTAAAAATGCAAGCGCAAAAAAGGAACAAATTATCAAAGGGAGGACAAGGAAAGTCCTGCTGCCGACTGCCTGCAACTTTTCTGATTCGATAATCTGCATAATTGCTAATGGAGGTTTAAACAACCTTCCGGAGCAGTATTACTATTTGCTCAGAGGGACAATGAGCGTAGGCTCCTGAACCTGGTCAGATACCTCAAGAATAATTCCACCCTGTGCATAGTTATATGCCAGCACCGCAGGCGAAAAAAGCCTGCTGCTGATAGTTTTTTCCAATGGCGGACCGACATTTGAATAAGCTGTTGCAACAATGGCCGTAATTATCAATGCGGCTGAGCCTGCCCTTGCCAGAGGTGATTTTTTCATAAACCAGAGGCCGCCAAAAAAGAGGCCAAGGCTGAGGCAGAAACCCGCAAGAATGATTCTTGAACTATCCGGGAATATTCCTGCAAAGTTATCCGAATCGCTTTGGCCGCTCTCAAATTCAGCTCTCAACTGGTTGAATTGACTGCGCGGAATAAGCAGCCTTGCCTCGGTGGCCGCATTGTCAATTTGTATTCGAAGATTAGTATTGATCTGTTTAGATTTTTTCGACGGCTTAGGTGTAGGTGATGGCCGGGGTACGTTGGCCATGGCTGAGGTTGAATACAGAGCAAGGCAGAGAATAACTGCGATTTTGACTTTGGATTTTATAAGCATATGCGGCTCCTCGATTAGACAGAATGTCGTTTGTGGAATTTGTTGGATTATAGCAGTAACTGAGCACCGAAAGGTGCCAAATATTTACAGGTTGTTAGATTTTTTCAAAAAGAGCAGCCTTTTATTTACCGGGCTGACTGAATATCCTCGAACTAACTGAAAATTTTCCAAGCTGCTTGGTAATTTATCCAAATGCTTTGAACGTCGCTTTGTTATCGGAAATGACAGAAGTAGATTATTCTGATGAAAGATTGCTAAATGGAGAAAAGTTGTTTGTTAGCGGGGTTTGAGCCAGGATCTTTTCGAGAATGCAAGATAAGCAGAGCAAAGATATGCAGAGCGAGAATCTAGGGGGTAAAAATGCTGCAGCCGCTTAATGTGGGCATGGATATTGCAGCCGGTCAATTCCGTGATTTTAAGGTTAAAATTGCTGCAGCCGCTTAATGTGGGCTGACAATCTCAAGCCAAAGGACTCTCCCGTTTAGTAAAATCGTTTGACAATAGGTTAATCTAGGTCTGTTATGAGAGAGCAATTAAAAAAATTCATGCAAAAAATGGCGCCGAATTCAGTAGCTATAATTCCGGCGGCGCACGAGAAAACCCGCAGTTACGATACGGAATATCGCTTTCGGCAAGATTCGGATTTCTGGTATTTGACCGCATTTCCTGAGCCGGATGCTATAGCAGTGATTGATCCTGAGGACAAGAAGTTTCCCTTTACGCTATATGTTCGGCCTCGTGATCCTGAAATGGAAACGTGGTTTGGGCGTCGGGCAGGTGTTGAAGGAGCGGTTAAGAAATTTGGGGCTTCCAGGGCATTTTCTATAGACAAATTCAAGCTAAACCTAGCAAAACATCTGGATGGAAAAGATGTTTTGTACTACAGGTTTTCGGTTGATGAGGAATTAGACGAGCTTATTCTTGATTATCTTCATCCGCAAAGAATCCGCCGGCTAAAGAGTGCCTACCCACCGCATACATTCATTGATCCTACGGTAATTATCGGTGAGATGCGGCTGATTAAATCCAAAGAAGAGATTGAAATAATGCAAAGGGCAGCGGATATCTCGGCCGAAGCGCATAAACTGGCAATGCGACGCATCAAACCCGGAATGTATGAATACCAGGTAGAGGCTCTAATGGAAGCATACATGCGGGAAAAAGGTGCGGCCGGCGTTGCGTATAATTCGATAATCGGCTCAGGGGCAAATGCGACTATCCTGCATTATATTGAAAATAATGATGTTCTTAAAGACGGCGATCTGATTTTGATAGATGCCGGAGCAGAAGTTGACGGCTATGCAGCCGACATTACCCGTACTTTCCCCGTCAACGGAAGATTCACCGCCCCGCAGCGTGAAATTTACGATGCAGTGTTGGATGTGCAGCTCAAGTGTATCGAATACACAAGGCCTGGCAATACTGTAAGGTCGAGGCAAGAATATTCAATCGAGCTATTGACGGAGGCAATGCTCAGGCTTGGTTTATTGAAGGGAAAAGCAAAAGACCTGATCAGGAAAAAAGCTTTTATGAAATATTACATGCATGGCGTGGGGCATTATCTCGGCCTCGATGTTCATGATGCCGGCCGGTATTTTTCCGATCAGAAAGCCCGCGAATCGAGAGCATTCGAGCCGGG
>DATLZX010000080.1:0-13257 GCA_035573795.1 Pyrinomonadaceae bacterium
TTGCCATTGCCATCAAGGCTGATCGCCAGAGCGCGTCTTGTTTCTTTGATTCTGATTACTGCAGCATCTGCGCCGGGCAGCACTGCGGTATTTGTCCTGACCATTGAATCGTACTGCTGATAAACCCATTCTTTCGAGCAAATGTTCGGCGAGGCGAGCAGATGAAGCAGCTCGCCGGTATGGTCTGTTGAATCTTCGATTTTGCTGAAGCCATCCAGCGTTTTGGCGACGCCGGTAAAATCATCAACATTTTGTTTTTCCGAATCAGACAATGTCTCAGCCTTATTGTCTGAGTTTTTCTGTGGTTGCTTTATGGGACGGTTATAAACCGGAGCCTCGTCTGTAAGCGCGGCTATCGGAATGTCAGCCTCGAGCCTTCCGTTATGTATTACACGTAAACGGTTTGCTTCAATTACCCTGCCTATTACGATTGCGTCCAGTTCCCAGCGATTGAAAATTTCGATCAGTTCGCGTTCACGTCCTGTTCGAGCCACTATCAGCATTCTTTCCTGGGATTCCGAGAGCATCATTTCATAAGCATTCATTCCCTCTTCACGCTGGGGTACTAGCGATAGATCTATTTCGATGCCGGTTCCTGCTCGTGAGGCCATCTCAACTGAGGAAGATGTAAGTCCGGCTGCTCCCATATCCTGAATGCCGGCAATTGCCCCCGAACGCATTGCTTCCAGACAGGCTTCAAGCAGCAGTTTCTCAAGAAAAGGGTCGCCCACTTGGACGGTCGGCCTTTTTTCCAAAGCCGATTCATCGAATTCCGCCGAAGCCATAGTTGCACCATGAATTCCGTCGCGGCCGGTTTTGGCTCCAACGTAAAGCACCGGATTGCCTATTCCCTCAGCCTTTCCAAAGAAGATCTGATCATGACGGACAAGCCCTAACGCAAAGGCATTTACCAACGGGTTTAAATTATAGGAAGGGTCAAAAAATACCTCCCCGCCGACGGTCGGAACACCGAAACAATTACCGTAATGGCCAATTCCCTGTACACAGCCGCGTAAGATGGATTTGTTCCTCTTACCGTGCTCCGCGTCGTCCAAATAACCAAATCGAAGGCTATTCAATGCGGCAAGCGGACGGGCTCCCATCGTGAAAACATCACGAAGGATGCCGCCGACGCCAGTTGCTGCTCCCTGGAAAGGCTCGATAAAGCTCGGATGATTATGGGATTCGATTTTGAAGGCAATACACCAGCCATCTCCGATGTCGACGACCCCTGCATTTTCCCCGGGCGGGACGATGACCCGCTTCCCTTTGGTTGGAAGACGCCTCAAGTGGATTTTCGAGGATTTATAAGAGCAATGCTCCGACCACATTACACTGAAAATACCAAGCTCGGTCAGGTTTGGCTCGCGGCCAAGAATCTCCAAGATACGTTGATACTCCTCTTGTGTAAGGTTGTGCTCGGCAATCAGTTCAGAGGTAATTTTGGTTTGGCTGGTTGTTACAGACATCTTTGGCCTCAATAAAGTAAACTTGCATTTTAACCCTTCAGAGGCAGAGATGTCGAATAATTAATGTCAGATACGGCGGAGGAAATCGGCCAAAAATTACTTGTTAGTGCCAGCCAGTACTTTATCAAGTTCTTCACGAAGGCTTTCTGGGACAATCTTGCCTTCTCGAAAATAGACCAGCTTACCTGAGGTGTCATAAAGCGCCGTAAACGGCATTCCGCCATTCCAAAGCGGAGAAATCGAGGTAATTGCGGCGCTTTCATCTGCTGTTTTTAAAAGAAATGCCGGCATATTGGCCTTCATTGAATTAAGGAATTGAGGGACTTTAGTATTTATGTCCTCAGGATCGTCTATTGAAATAGCATAGAAAATTATGCGGTCTTTATAATCATTGTCGATTTTAACCAAATCGGGAAATTCCTCACGGCAGGGATCACACCAGGTAGCCCAAAAATTTATCAAAACAGGTTTACCCTTTGGCTCAAGCAATGATTTAAGGCCAACTTCGTCAATCAGCTTTACCCGGTTGTCTGCACCGTTCGTATTTGCATTGGTTGCAGGCGTTTTTGAAGGCCTTGCAGGCCTGGTCTTCTTGCTTTGTGCCGAAACCTGGCTAATGCAAAGTGCAAAAATCAGTAATGCGGGCGCTAGAAGTGCGCCCGCAAAACCGCCATAAAAACTGCTATTTTTGAATAACTTAGTCAATCGAATGCAGCTTGACACAGATAATTTTACTACTCTCAATCATTTACCCTCGAGGGTAAGATGTCAATTTGTACCCTGGGTTTTGGCTGCCCGTTTAATAGTGCAGCCAAAAGCATTAGCCCTGGTTCTGGTTACAGGCTTGTTGCCAAGGCTTGCCTCAAACGCGCTCTCGAGATATTTTTCCGTAACATTTCGGCCTGAGCGGTCATTGTCAATGGCTCCATGATAAATGAGCTTTCTGGAGGCATCCAAAAAGTAAACCTCCGGTGTAACCGTGGCCCCCCATTTATCAGCCAAAACGTTACCTTTGTCAATCAAAACAGGGAATTTATAGCCAAACTCGGTAATATTTGATTTGACCCAGTTGAGGTCTTCTGTAGCGTTTGAATTGATACCTACGAAATTTATGCCTTTGGCTTTGTAAACTTCGGCCAATTGATTGATCCGGTCTTTATATCCGCGAACTACCGGACACTGCGCAGAAAGCCAAATAACTACAGTTCCTTTCGGGCCGCTTAATGAGTCAAGGCTGCGGACTACGCCGTCGGTATCGGGAAGTGAAAAGTTTTCTACAATGCTGCCAATTTCCGGCGTTGAGGATTGGCCAAGCACTGAAAGGAAAGATAAGGCTGCTAAAAAGCAAGAAATGAATAGTCTGTTTAGTTTCATAGGGCTCTACCTCAAGGAAAAGAATCTTCTATCGGCTTATTTTTTATAGTTACAATAGCTTTAGATTTGATTTAAAGGAAAAAAGTTTTCAATTGCTTGGAAAACCTCATCCAAAGCTTATTTCTTTCACGGCTACCAATAGCTAATTTATCCCTGCTAACGATAGCTAAATGGTAACAATTTAATTCGGTGCGTAGCAAACTCTATAGAATCAACCATAAATCAAGCAAGCCGATTCTGTATGTAAAATATTGTAAAGTCTCAAAAGTGTAGCAGCTATTACCCGATGAATTTGGTTAATTGAAAACTGTTGCAGCTGATTTCAAATTGGAAATTTTACTCATCCAGGCTTTTTTGTGTCATGCTTTTGCATCAGAATCCATTCACACAACCTCATATTTTTCAATCAATTTGACCGAATGAATAAAGCAAATGAAATTCGAAAGGTTTACAGCCTTGATCTTTAATGGTATTATAATGCTGACAAACAGCGTTTAATCTTTTTTATAAAGTTTAAATGCTGGTCTGGCCTAACCCGGTCATAGTCAAATTTACACTCATTCAAATAACGATCTTAGCTGCCGACTTGTTCTAAAAGATTGTGATCATTGCATTTACCCACCTGAATAACTAACACTTTATGCCCCTCCAAATTAAAGCCAAAATTCAAGGCAAAACCAGATTATCCTTATCATTTCTTGCATTTTTCATAGTTATTGCAGGCAGCAGCTTGTTGGGAAATGCTCAAACTACCCAGCGGCAATTTGACAATTTCGATTTGCCTGGCGGCGTTGTAGTAATTACTCCTGCACCGCCAAAACCAAAGCAGCAGCCGACCAATAAAAGACAGGGTAAATACAAGGTAATTGTTACAGACAAGCTGGTTAAACCGGCAGCCCAGGTTCGCCCGACGGCCAGCGTTACGGATTCTCTGGCACTGCGTGAGGGAGCTCCTACGACTGCTTCATCTTTGAACGGCGTTATCAAATCCCCTGTTTCGCCTGGAAAGGCCTCCAGCTCATCGCTAAAAGGATTTACTACGGGAAATCCATTTCATGATGAGCTGATAGTGCAGGCCAGCCTTAAATTCGGATTGGATCCGCTTTTGATTTACTCTCAGATGCATCAGGAATCTTCTTTTAAGACTAAGGCTGTTTCGCCTAAAGGTGCGAGCGGGCTCATGCAGTTGATGCCGGCAACAGCCCGAAGATTCGGTGTAACTTCTATTTTCGATCCGAAGCAAAATATCGAAGCAGGCGTCAGATACATGCGATTTCTTCTGGATTTGTTTAATGGCGACATAGTTCTTGCACTTGCTGCGTACAATGCCGGCGAGGGTGCCGTAATGAAATACGGCTGGCAGGTTCCGCCCTACAGGGAAACTCAGGAGTACGTAAGGCGAATTACTGCAAGATATAGCATGATTACAAACGGAACATACGTCCCGACACCGTGGAAGCGTTCAAGCCGAAACCTGGCAAAACTGGAACAAAAAGAATCCAGACCGCTTACGATTTACGAACCAACCCCAATAACCGTTAGATTGCCAAATGGCCAGCTTATGCTGATGAACCAGTAAAGAGCGTTTCAGCGATGAATAAGCTGCATTCAAGCGAGCTTTTACTGGTTAAAAGAATTGATTAAAAGGGAAAATTACAGATTAAAATTCTCTGGCAAAGCCATTTTTTCTAAACAACTGCCTTGGTTTTAGGAAAGAGGGATTTAAAGTCTAACGAAATCTAGCCACTTTGAGAAAAATCCAAGCGAAAATTTCAGCCGCTGTCCGGATTACAGCGGCTTTTTTTGCAGAATTAATTTAGAGCTTATTGTAGGTGTGGCTGAATCATCTGCTTGGGGAGAAACCAAATCTTTGCTTTCAGAGTGACTTTGTTTTGCAAGGGCTCGTGTTTAGTTCCTGGCGGGAGTTTGGCTATAATTGGCTTGGCTGGTAAATGATATCTGCTTAATCAATGCATAGAGGTTGACGGAAATGATAGATGGTGGAAATCGAGAGCAGGATGATATACGGAGGGCGAGGGTTCTGCTCTCGATTTGCCCAACACTGAAATTTGTTTATATTGGCTATGCTGTGGCGGTTCTGGCAGCTTTTCTACAGGCAATGATAATTGCAGCCATTCTCCCTGTTGTAGGGCCAATTCCAGTGGTGGTAATCGGTATCCTGATTATCTGTATTCCGGTTTACTGGCACCTGAAAAAGAAGATGATCAGATACACGGTTACTGAAAATGCGTTGATCATAGATAAAGGTTTGTTTTCAAGGACAATTCAGACTATTCCGCTTGACAGGATACAGGATGTCACCGTAACCGCAAGTTTTGGCCAGCGAATTCTCAAAATAGGAACTGTAATCATAGACAATGCCTCAGAAGACCAGGGCAAAACAGAAATCAGCAGCATAGACAACCCTGAACGGTTTGCTGATGCAATCTTGGGAGAAATTCACAGAAGGGATCAGTAAAGGCGTCAGGTTTTTTCTATAAGCTTTCTGGTCAAAGAAAGATTTTTCCTTCACGGATTTTTTTGGAAGATTCGATTTGTAGATTTTTCCAAGACAATTTTGGTTAATAATTACTTTTTGGATCTGAAATTCTTTGTGGGTTAATCTGCTAAGAGTTCAAAAGTTAAAGGGTTCAATAGTTTATTAAGAAATGGCGGCAGCTTCAAAAAAATTTATTTTTGTAACGGGCGGAGCGGGATTTATTGGCTCGGCCTTTATAAGGATTGCCCTCGAGGCAACCGATTTCGATATTGTCAACTTTGATGCTTTGACCTATGCGGGGAATTTGGAAAACCTGAAAGAGGTTGATAGCGATAGGCATAGGTTTGTCCTGGGCAACATTTGTGATCGGGGGGCGGTTTTAAGAGCTCTTCCAGAAAATACTGTGGCAATATTTAATTTTGCTGCAGAATCGCATGTTGACCGAAGCATTGTTTCAGCACAGCCTTTCTTAGAGACCAACATAGTGGGAACGCAGGTTTTATTAGACTGCGCAAAAGAACGCGGCGTAGGCAGATTTATACAGGTTTCAACCGATGAGGTGATGGGGACACTAGATGAAAATCCGCAAAACTTTTTCAATGAGGATTCTTCGCTCAAACCTAATTCCCCTTATGCCGCCTCAAAGGCAGCCGCTGAACTTTTTGTAAGGGCAGCAGGTGAAACATTCGGAATTGATTACGTAATCACAAGGTGCGGCAACAATTACGGGCCAAGACAGTTTCCGGAGAAATTGATACCGCTGATGATTTCGAATGCAATCAATGATGAACCTCTGCCAGTCTATGGTGATGGACTCAACGTGAGAGATTGGATTTATGTTGATGACCATTGTAGGGCAATCTTGGCGGCTTTTGAAAAAGGCAAGTCAAAATCAATCTACAACATCGGTGCAAGAAATCAGAAAAACAATCTGGAGGTCGTTCATACAATCTTGAATCTCTTAGGCAAGCCCGAGAGCCTTATCAGATTCGTAAAGGACCGTCCTGGCCATGATCGAAGGTATGCAATTGATCCTACAAAAGCTGAAAAAGAATTGGACTGGAGGCCGCAGGTTGACTGGGAAACCGGACTGAAACAAACAATCGAATGGTATCTCAACAATAAACAGTGGGTAGATCATGTTAAAAGTGGTGAATACAAGGATTATTACGAAAAAATGTATGCAGAGCGGCTGCTGACTTCACAGATTGCTTGATACGGGGAAGATGGAGTAAAGCCGTTTGTAGAACAGGTTGAATAACCTTGAATGATATCTCATGAATCATAATGCCAGGACTGCCGGTTTTGATTGCGGCGGCTCAGTTAATTTCGGATTAGTTTATGCCGGTTTTGCTTGCCGAAGGTTCATTAATTAAACAACTCGTTTAATGACCGATATTTCAGTTCAACTTAATAATTCGGTCATTGACTTACCAAAAAGTAGATGAGAGTTTTGATTACCGGAGCCGGGGGAATGCTCGGCAAGGTTTGCGTTGAAATTTGTCGTGAAGCAGGCGACGAAGTCTTTTCTTTTTCCCGAGCCGAGCTTGATATAAGCGATCCGGGGCAGACATACGAAAAAGCCGCTGAAACCAAGCCGGAAGTTATTATAAATTGCGCTGCAATGACAGATGTTGACGGCGCGGAGAGTAAAAGAGACCTTGCATATTCTGTAAACTGCCGCGGAGTTTGGAATCTCGCAACAGCGGCACGTTTGACAAACTCGCTATTAATCACGGTTTCGACCGATTTTGTATTCGACGGGACAAAGGATGGTTTTTACACACAAAGAGATACGCCAAATCCTTTGGGTATTTATGCAAAAAGCAAGCGGGATGGCGAACTTGCGGCAATTGCAGAGTGCGCCAATAGCATAGTTGTTCGTTCGGGATGGATTTTCGGTCTCGGAGGTAAGAACTTTCTAAGCAAAATCCCGGAGATGATCTTGCATGGTAGGGAATTTACTGCAATCAACGATTCTTTTGGAACCCCGACATTTGCAGTTGATCTTGCAAAAAGAATACGCGAACTGGCGATTCTGGATTTACCCGGAATCTATCATGTTGTAAACAGCGGGCCGGGAGCCACCTTTGAAGAGTTTGCCCGCCTCGCTGCTAAATTTTTGAATTGCAGTGAAGATTTGATCGCCGGCATCAGCGCAGAAGAGCTGAAAAGGCCGGCGCCGCGCCCAAAGAATTCCAGGCTTGCCTGCCTGCTTTCAGAAAGGCTCGGATTAGCCGAATTGCCTGATTGGAAGGATGCTCTCGAACGCTTCTGTGCTCAGGTAAGATCTAACCAGCAGGCAGCTCACTACTAGTGTTAATCTGCAATTTGTGTATTACTTGAAGCAGAATCTACAAAATCGAACCTAATTAATGAAGCTAAAACGATCTACTTCAAATCGCCGTTTTCTGATGTTCCGGCGGAGCTTGACGAGCGATAGTAGTCATAATAGCTGGAGCTGTAATACTCGTATTCGATAGAATTCGATTTCAGGCCATTGAGCACCACTCCGTAGATCCTGGCTCCGATGGTAGTCAGCCTCTGCTTAAACCGCCGCATTAGATGCAGCGAGCTTTTTCCTGCCATTGCAACAATTACAACGCCGTCAACGATTGTCGAAAGGATTGCAGCATCAGTAAAGGAAATGGCTGGCGGCGAGTCAATGATTATATGTTTATACCGGCTGCGTAGAAACTGTATCAGATTTCTCATTTCGTTCGAGCTGAGCAGCTCTGCCGGATTTGGCGGTATCGGGCCGCTGGTGATGACCTTTAGCCTCGGAAGGTCTCGGCAGCTTTTAATCAGGTTTTCCGTGTTCTTGTCACCCGAAAGATAGTTTGTCAGGCCTTTTGAATTTTCCAGATCGAAATAATTATGCAGTCTGGGCCTTCTGAGGTCGCAGTCAACGATTATTACATCTACGCCTGCCTGAGCCAGTGTGATTGCGGTATTGACAGCGGTAGTTGTTTTACCCTCAGCAGGTTGTGAAGATGTTATAAGGATTGATTGCGGAGGTTTTCCGGCCGAAGAGAACAGCAGGGATGTCCGCAAATGGCGGTAAGCCTCAGCCATTGGCGATTGTTGTTCTTCCAATGTAACTAGCGCCGTTCCGGGCGAGCCATTGCTGCCTGCAGCAAGCAGTTTGCGTTTTTCATTCAGGATGTAATAGGGGATAAGCGCAAGCGTAGGCAGCCCGAGATGCCTTGATATATCTTCACTGGTTTTTACTGAATCATCCAGATAATCGAGCAGGAAAGCAAGGCCAATTCCGGCCATCAATGAGACCAGAAAGGCGATCATAATGTTTCTGCCGCGCTGCGGCCCGACAGGAGCAGTCGGGGTGTCGGCCGGAGCTGCAATTTTGATATTGTCCGGCTGGCTGTTTGCAATGGCCAATTCTTGCTCCTTCTTTCGTTGCATGTAGGTATCCAGAAGGTTTCTGTTCGTCTCGATACCTCTTTTCAGTGTAGTCAGGCGGGTCTGTGCCTGTCCCTGCAAATTTGAAAGAGCGGATTCTCGATCGTATGCTTCACGGGCTTGGTTTTCTTCGCGTATCTTTGATTCTAGCTGAGATTTGAGTGAAACGAGCGCCCCGGCAACAGCATCTTTGTCGACTCTCTGCTTGTCTCGTTCAATAATGTCCGAGACCTCTTTCTCCATTTTTTCCTTCGAGGTTTTAAGAGAGGCGATCCTTTCATTGAGCTTTTTCACTTCCGGATACTCTTCTGTATATTTGACCAGAAGTTCGGATTTTTGAGTTTCGGCAGCCTGGATCTGTCTTTCGATTTCACGGATATCGTCCTGGAGCTTTGAACGGCGCTCGGTGCTGAGCCGGACGGCGTCCTGATAGATCTTGCTTTCTGTGATTTCGGGTATGCTTGCCCCCTCGCCGCGGGAATTTGCAGCTACAGCTGCGTTGTATCTGCTTTCGAGCTGGCGGCGCTCCTGCATTGCCCTCATATAGGCTTCGCTAAGCTGTGTCAATCGGGCAGCAGCAAGGTCTTGCCCTTTTTCCTGTAGGGGCAGATTGCTTTTGCGCATTTCTTCTATCAGCTCGAGTTCCTGATCAGATATGGTTTTATTCAGCTCTTCGATTGATTTATCCAGATCAGCAACGGCTTTTCTGGCGCCGGCCGTCTCGCTTTCAGCATCGCGTTCACGGAAAACTTCTGCAAGTTTTGTAGAGACTTTTGCAGCCAGCTCAGGATTAGTACTCTGGATACTCAAATTTACAATACTGGTTCGCTCTATCTGTTCGACGGTCAATCCGGATGAGAGGATTGCAGCATAACGGGCAGCCCTTTCTTCCTCTTCAGGCGAGAGAGCAACTGGCTGTTGCGAGGCGCTGTCAATATCAGACAAAACGGGAAGCGGCCGCTGGCCTTGGTTGCCGGTTTTGCTTGAAGAAAAAAGCCCTGTAATTGCGGATAAAAACGACCTGCTTTCATTGCCAAGCAAATTTGGCTCTCTGTAAAGGCCCATTCTGATAACGACTTCACGCATCAGGTCTGGGCTCTGAAGTAACTGTAGCTGGGTATTGAAGTAATTCGCATCCTGGCCGAAATTGATGTTTATGGCATCTTTTGAGGTGAGCTTCGGCTTTCTGGGTTCAATGATCATTCTGGTAGTAGCTTTAAATACCAGCGGCTGGCGGTACATATAAACGGCTGTTGCCGCTGTGGCCAGAATGACGATTGCTATAATCAGAGGGAGCCTCTTATAGATTACAGCCAGGTACTGCCGGATAGTAGTTTGGCTGTCGGCCAATTCCTCATCGTAGAAAGAAGAATAAGATGCAGGTATGGCTGTATTGTGAGATAAATGAACATCGCCCGCCGACGAAACTGTAGATAACCTCTGATCCTGATCCATAAAAAAGTAAAGCTTAAAGAAATCTGATGCGCGTTAAACTAAAGTATTTCAAGACGTTAAGTTTTGTTGTCTTTTCCAAAATATAAAGTAAACCTTAAAAATCAAAAGTTTGTCTTTATAAATGTTGCCTTTTCCCGCGCAAAAAACCTTTATACCATATTTAACGCAGAAAATACATAAAAAATACGATAAACCCAATGATTTCAGAAATTTGTGAAGAGATCCGGAAATTGACACTGCCAGCTTTATTAGCGGATGCTTTGGCAGAATGATAAAATGTAAGTTTAAACTTTTGCCGGAATTGATATGCAAAGCGACAAAGTTTGATCCGGATAATTGGCAGTGACAAAAAGCAGTTTTGTATTAAAAAAGCAATTTTATGAATCGCTCGCAGAATTTTACAGACAAGTGGGACAACAGAGATTTTGATTTCGAGCTGGGCATCGAGGGGTTTTTGTACTCCGATCTTTTTGATCCGCTAAAACTGAGGGAGCTCACAAAAAGATTTTACGACGCTGTTGAAGAAGCCGAACCTGTCCTGGGACAAGCCCTCAGAAAATACATTGAAGCAAAAGGAGCTGGCTATGAAAAGCGAGCAGAGTCAAATATCCTGACCGATGCTGCTCCGCATCTTTCTCAATTCATCGCAAAAATATTCCGCATCGAAGAAGAAAGGCAACAGCTAAAAAATTCCATTCTCGAGCAAAATCCCGTCTGGAAATATAAATTTTTTACTCAACGCAGGGCGATAAAAAAATATCCGAACAAGCAGCAGGCCTTAGGAGAATTTACTCAGGCACAGTTAGAGGATGCATTTAAGCAGCTTAGGACAAAAGGCTTTGCCGAAACCTTCAGATTCGATAATGAACTAGGTACGGCCGAAATGGTTATAGAGATTATCGAGCTGGAAGAAGCACTTAAAAAAAGTGCCACGTTGACCGATGAAAATCAGCAAACCCTAGAAAAACTCAGATCCGCCTATGAGGCTGCAAAGAATACTTCACTTGGTGAATTTATCGAAAAAGCGGCGCTCGGTATTGAAGCCGGCCCTGATGAAGTGTTTGTTTCAGCTATCGTCAGCCTGGTTGAAAGGTGGTCGGCTCTCGCATTTCATGAAAAGAAATATCATTGGGCAGCTTTCAGAGTTCCGCATCCTTTGGACTACATGAACCTTGTAAGGATAATTCGGCCAAATCCCGAATTGGAAAATTTGATACGCGGTCCTGAAGAAGAGATGAGGCGGCGTGATGGATTCAAGCTGACGGATTCGCGCGGGACGCTGCGTGACGCTTTATATGAGATTGACTACTGCATGATTTGCCATGAGCGGCTTAAGGATTCCTGTTCAACCGGCTTGCGAGAGCCGGACGGCAAGCCAAAAAGAAATCCTCTCGGAATCAAGACAGAGGGTTGTCCTCTGGACGAAAGGATTTCTGAAATGCACTTGATGAAAAAAAATGGCGACCCGATTGCCGCACTATCGCTGGTTACCATAGATAACCCTATGTGTGCCGGGACCGGACATAGGATCTGCAATGACTGTATGAAGGGTTGCATATTTCAAAAGCAGGAGCCGGTAAATATCCCTTTGGCGGAAACCTCGGTCCTGACTGATGTCTTGAAGCTCCCGTTTGGTTTCGAGATTTACAGCCTGCTTGCCAGATGGAACCCGCTAAATGCCGAGCGGCCATTTCCGTTACCCTACAATGGCAAGAAGGTTCTTGTAGTTGGTCTTGGGCCGGCAGGTTACACTTTGGCACATTATCTTTTGAACGAAGGCTTTGGCGTAGTCGGAGTTGACGGGCTCAAAATCGAAAAATTGCCGGAAGAATGGACCGGAAACTTCGGTTCAAGATGCCCAAAGCCGATTCGTGACATTTCAGAAATCACCGAAGAGCTCGATCAGAGGATATTGTCCGGATTCGGCGGCGTTTCTGAATACGGTATAACTGTGCGGTGGGATAAAAACTTCCTGACCATGATCCAATTGATGCTCTCACGCAGGCAGTTTTTCCGTGCATACGGAGGAGTTAGATTTGGCGGCACGCTTACGATCGAAGATGCCTGGAGCTATGGTTTTGATCATATAGCTATTGCCACCGGAGCGGGCAGGCCAACTATCGTACCGATGAAAAATAATCTGATCAGGGGCATCAGGCAGGCTTCAGATTTTCTGATGGCGTTGCAGCTTACAGGAGCTTTCAAAAAAGATACGCTTTCTAACCTGCAGATAAGGCTGCCGGCAGTAGTAATAGGCGGAGGGTTGACAGGCATTGATACTGCAACCGAGCTGGCTGCATATTATCCGGTTCAGGTTGAAAAAATGCTTGAAAAATACGAAGCAGTGGCCGAAGCCTTTGGTGAAGAAAAGATATTTGCTGAGTTGGATGATGAAGAAAAGGGACTCTTAAATGAGTTCATTGCCCATGGTAGGGCTATCCGACAGGAAAGAGAGCGGGCCTCACAAAATGCCGAAGAGCCCGATTTTCAGAAATTGGTACAGCAATGGGGCGGGGTTTCGCTGATTTACAGAAAGCGATTGCAGGATTCGCCGGCGTATCGCCTGAATCACGAAGAAGTACAAAAAGCCCTTGAAGAAGGAATAAACTTCGTTGAGTGTATGAACCCAAGCGAGGCGGTTCCGGATGAGTTTGGCGCGGTTAAAGCCGTAAGATTCGAGAAAGTAAGATACAACTCTGAAAATGGCTCATTTGAAAATACTGGCGAGATCGTGGAGTTTCCGGCCAGAACAGTCTGCATTGCTGCAGGGACTTCACCGAATGTGATTTATGAAAAAGAAAAGCCGGGAACCTTTAAATTAGACCAATGGAATCAGTTTTTCCTCCCGCACAAATTGATTTTTGATGAGCAAGGAATTCCTAAGCTGGCCGAAGCGGTCGGCGATGATGAAGCGTTTTTTACCTCCTACAATACCGAAGGGAAATTCATTTCCTATTACGGAGATAATCATCCGAAATATGCCGGCAATGTGGTTAAAGCAATGGCCTCTGCTAAAAAAGGCTATAAAAAGATTACCGA